>JAZFSJ010000027.1:0-3989 GCA_036446115.1 Thermodesulfobacteriota bacterium
CTAGGAACCATAATAATTAGTTTGTGATCAAGTGACTTATTATAGATCACCTGACTCTGACGAACTCAAAAAAAGTCATCGATAAGACGACGACAGCTTGGCCGCCTGCCCGAGCTTGGCCAGAGAGCCGTGCTCGTGTCGGCCTGGCTGCGCTCGGCCAAGCCCAGGGAACTCAGCTAGGCTTTTTACGAAGTCGTCGACCCTTACTATTAAAATATATGTCATCTAAACTTTGTCAAGAAATAAATAATCTTTCCGTCTGATTAGTTTGTGTAGTCAAAGGTGGGGCGATCAGGGCAGGTGAGAAGGTTGGGACGTGTAAGTATTGAGGAAGAAGATGGAGAGGTGGTACCTACTGGAACATCTGGAGAGCGTCGAGGGGTATGCTTTCTATGGTTTTGACTCTGTGAAATTTCCCCCTCCCGATTTGGGCGATCTTGCGTGCTATCCATTCACCCAGTTCATCCTGGTGGGTAATGAGAAGGACTGATATTTTAATATCATTATCTCTTGTGGTCCGGGCTTCTACTATGGCGTGCTTGGTTCCCAAGTGTTTTTTAGTTTTCCAGTCATTACCTCTGAAGGGGGTGGTAGGCTGCCTGCGATAGATTTCACCATCGGGAATATGATGTTCCCTTGTAACTATTTCTTCTAATGAATCTTCCCCCTCTACGGTAGCGGAGAGGGCTGCATTGGGCTGCCCGTCGCTGATGAGAATGATGTGTTTTTTATTGCCGCTTTTATCACGAAGCAGCATATTGCGGGCGTGGAGCAGTCCATTGCCGATATTGGTGTACTGATCAGCCCGCAGTCTTATGACTGAATCCATGACGGCTCGATAATCATCGGTGAGTGGCGCCACCACATTTCCAACATTGCTAAAGGCAACAATTCCCACCCGGTCCTTTTTATCCAGCGCCGCCTTTGCTAAACCTGCCAGGGCAAGCTTGGCATATCTCAATTTTGATTGTTCTTTCATGGACGCACTGACATCAACGCACAAAACAATATCGAGCTGCGCACCCGGTTTTTTGTCAAACGACCTGAATTCCCTGCGACCTATATCATCTAAGGTTTTTCCCTGTTTGATCATTTCTTTCAGGGTATGACGGATGGAGATATCCCGATAGACATCTCCCGTTTTATAACGCCTCACCTCGGCCTTCTCGATTTCATGCTCCTTTTTGAAGGCGTGTCTGGTAAGAGAGCTGCTGGAGCTTTTTGGAATCAGTTCTTCCAGAAGCTTGGAGAGTGCCCTGGAGGTTAAGGTGTAGTGTTTCGTGCGGGATCCGCCTACCTTTAATAGACCTTTTTCCTCTAACTGATGGATCATGATTTGCAGTTTCTGATAGTCAAGCTTTTCAGAGGCGGTTTTAACCCCCTTCTTTTCTTGTAGAGTATAGTGAACGTAAATATCTTCCAGCGAGGTGTTCAAAGATCTACCTTGATGTTGGGCGTCCATCAATTCGGCGAGGAACTGGGACATCTTCTCTTTGGGAATCTCCATGGGTATTCCAGAAGAAGAGGAGGGGAGATTTTTAATTTTTCCTAACATCTCTTCCAGTTGTTCGGGACTTATTTCTCCCCGTTCTAGCTTTTGTTTAAACTTTTCGATTAAAGACTCCTTTCCCTTTTCGGTGAGGGAGTATTGATCGGGGGTGAGATGTTCTAACAATCCCCTTTTCTCAAGCTCCTCCAGCAACTGGTTCAATGCCTCTTGATTGTCTGTGGGGAAGTTCGCATTCTTGAGGGCCTCCTGTACCAGAGGATGATTCATCACTTCTTGGGCAAGAGCCCAGTCCTGACTGGAAAAAGATTTTTGCTCCGTAGTGTGCTTAAGAGCTGCATCGGTTAATCCCTCCAAGGCCTGCCTTAAATTTTCCCTGGTTAAAGGTGAGGGCTTTGCGTGTTTTGTTTGTTCCTCTTCAGGGTAAAAGCGTAGATCAAAGAGGATCTCCTGGCTGATTTCCTTAATGATGCTCACGGGCTCTTTTTTGCTTCCCGGCTTCATCCGGATCCGATGGGGCAGGGTTACCAGTGATGCCTGGTAGAGCGCCGAGCGATTTAAACTACTCCCCAGTTTAGCATAGCCTTGAGCTACTTCTTTAAGGGCAAGAGATCCCCTCACGCTGGCCCCCCGTTCAACCTCAGGATGGCAACGGGTGACCTTAAGGATATGAGTGATAAAGTGGTCGACAGACGAAGGGGTAAGAGATTCTCCCTCGATTTTTGTTGCCCACTTTTGAAATGCCCTTCGGAACAATCTTTGGCAGAGTGTGTCTGAGGGTCCTTTTGCCCTGGCGTATTCCCACAGCCTCTCGAGTCTCTCTTCGGAGACCTGGTAGTGTGTTTGCCTTGCGATACCCAGAGGAGGCTGATAAAATTCTTCCCAGTAGTGAGAACTTTTATTTTGAGTTTTAAGTAGGGGTTCGAGATCACTTATATGCTTTAAATCTACGAATAGGAGGATACGACATCCCTTTTTAACCTGTGTGCAAAGTTCTGATACCCTGCTGGCAATATAACAGCACTCATCAATCAGATACTCCCTCTCTTCTTGTAATGAGGAAGAACTGTACCAGATTTGATCGGTAAGCTCCTGTGCCTGTTTTTGAATGTCACGATCAGTAGATAGGGTGCTGAGCGATTGATCAAAATCGTCATAGATTTTCTCTAGGAATTGTTGAAATAGCTGTTCTGTGCGCGAGGGCGCTTTTCGGCCAGGTATGCCAACGGGAACCAGGGGGATGCCCTCGAGGTAGCATTTGATAATGACGGTTTCAAGCAAGCTCCCGGAGAAAAAATCACTCTTACTAAGGAGTTCTCCCTCGGATGAAAGAGTATTTACCGTAAGTGGCAGACCTGCCATATTGTGAAAACTGAAGGCATAAAAATTTCCGGCTCCCAGACCGGTTACCGGTGAGGTGTCAAGGGCAACCACGTCTGGTTTGAACTCAGTAATAGAGGCCTCAAGGAATTTACTGAGATTGCGTCCATAAGGAATGACGGGCTTTATCTGTATCTTGGTTTTAGTAGTGCCCTTTTTAGCTGGTGCTCTTCCCTGCGTCCAGCTATCAATTACTTTAGCCAGTTTTGGATTTAAAGGTTTAAGGAGTGCCGTGGGAGTGGTCTTAATCTCTTCAAGGGGGGGATTTTTGAGAGCCTTCTTCAGGGTCTTGTGGAGGATAGTAACATCGCCCTGGTTCAGCAAAGCCTGGCGCATATCTTCAAGGCTTATGCTCATGTCTATTCACCTTCTGATTCCTCAATAATTTTTTCGATTAGGTGTTCAGGCTCATCATAATATTTGCTCTCCCCGGAAACAGAAATTCTTCCCTTAAGAATAGATCTACTTACTTCTTCCACGTCTTTGGGCTTAACGCTTGATCTTCCTTTTAGTTTGGCAAGGGCCTGAGCCTGTTCATAAATGGATAGAGAACTCCTTACGCTGGGGGGGCGGTCGAGCTCTTTGAGTGACCGGGCATGCTGGGAGATGTTGACGATTTTTTGGGTTATTTTGCCTGGCACTTCAACCGGCTTGATCTTTTTGCCGTAGAGTTTTAATATCTCAATTTCCTGCTCAACAGTGGGGTAGTCAATAGTCAATCTCTCAAAGCGGTCACCTAAGTTTTCTGAAATACGTTCTGCGCCGGCATATTCCTCCGGATTTTCAGTAGCTACCACCAGGGTGTCTACCTGTGCCTCAATGTCAAAACCGGAGATGGTAACGGATCCTTCTTCTAGAACCTGTAAAAGGGTATTTTGTGTCCTCTGGGGGACACGATTCAATTCATCAATGAACATGATTTTACGATGAGCCTTCTGAATTTTACCGGGGTTAAGGGCACGGGTGTCCTGGATGCCCAAGCGCATTGCAAGTACCGGGTCAATATCTCCCACCAGATCCTCAGGCATCATCTCAGGGGAACCTTGGATACGGATGAATCTCTCATCGCCGGAAACAGTTTTTGACTTGAACTTCGACTTTC
>JAZFSJ010000028.1:0-7841 GCA_036446115.1 Thermodesulfobacteriota bacterium
AAATGGATGTTAAAAAGACCGTAAAAGAATACTATGGTGGCGAAATACAAAAGACATCGGATTTAAAAACCGATGCCTGCTGTGTATCAGATTCGGTTCCTGATTACATAGGAAGAGTAATCCCCCTTATAAGTAGTGAAATAAAAGCGAAATACTACGGGTGTGGTTCACCCATTCCCCTGTGTCTTGAGGGGCTTAAGGTACTCGATATCGGGTGTGGTACGGGAAGGGACTGCTATGTTATGTCAAAGCTGGTGGGGGAAAACGGGTTTGTGCATGGTATAGACATGACTGAAAACCAGATAGAGGTTGCTGAGAGGCATATTAAAGAACAGACTGCGAAATTCGAATATAAAAAACCCAATGTTAAGTTTATTTTGGACTACATGGAAAATATTAAAGACCACTTTTCTGATGAATCCCTGGACCTGGTAACCTCCAATTGTGTGCTCAATCTCGCAGAGGACAAGGAGGTGGTTCTACAACAGATATACAACAGTTTAAAATTCGGTGGTGAATTCTACTTTTCCGATGTCTATGCGGATAGAAGGGTCCCAGAAAAAATAAGTGCCAATCCCGTGCTCTACGGTGAGTGCCTGGGTGGTGCACTCTATTATAGGGATTTTGAGCGAATAGCGAAAAAGGTTGGTTTTTTTGACCCGCGTGTGGTTGCTAAAAGACTGATCACCATTGATAACAGTGAGATCAGAGAATTAATAGAAAACATAACCTTTTATTCCATCACCTACCGTTTATGGAAATTGAAGGGGTTAGAGGATGCGTGTGAAGATTATGGGCATGTTGCTACCTATTTGGGTGGGATATCGGAAGCCCCTTTTAAGTTTGAACTGGATGGCTCTCATATCTTCCATAAAAATAAACCTGAGAGGATTTGTGGCAATACAGCCCTCATGCTCACACAGACGAGATTTGAAGGATGCTTTGATGTAATGGGTAGCTTTAAGGAGCACTTTGGGGAATTTAAAGATTGTGCAAATATGGATGGTCCGGAACGGGATGATACAAGTGATGCACGTTCAGGGAGTTGCTGCTGATGATGCCTCTCAGATATACTGTGATCTCAGTTTTTGTATTGGTTTTTTTATCTCTAGGAGCCTATGCCGAGGAACATACAGTGCTCTTCCGTGAGGATTTTTATAGCCTCACCAATTGGGAACCTCTTTACTTTCCAAAAATAGAAAAGCATTCTTCCTATGGCATACACACTGATGGTACCACGAGTTTTTTAAAGGCAGTAAGTAATGATTCTGCATCAGCACTGATGTACAAGAAATTATTTAATATCTATGAATATCCTTTTATTAAGTGGTGCTGGAAAGTGGAAAATGTATATAAAAATGGGGATGCAAAAACCAAGGAGGGTGATGACTATCCCCTTCGTATTTATATAATGTTCAAATACGATCCAAAAAAGGCAGGATTTTTTGAAAAGCTAAAGTATAAGACTGTAAAGCTGGTCTACGGGCAGTATCCCCCTCACAGCACTCTTAACTACATCTGGTCAAATAATAAATTTACAGAGTCGATCATTACCAGTAGTTATACGAAGAAGTCTAAAATGATTCCCCTGCAGTCTGGAATCGTGAAGGTTGGAACGTGGCAGAACGAGAATGTTGACATTATGGAGGACTACCGAAGAGCTTTTGGCACCACGCCACCTGCTGAAGCGAGCATAGCCATAATGAACGATTCAGACAATACCAGTGAAAGCTCAGTCTCTTATCTTGATTACATTGAGGTGTATAGGGAAAATGGAGACAATAACTCCCAAATTTGAGGAAACAATACGAAAAAGCGATCCAGACATCTTGTGTTTTGATACACTCAAGACCCTGCAGGTAAACCTGGGCAATATCTGCAATCAGCACTGCGAACACTGCCATATAGCTGCGGGACCCGCAGGCAACCATAGTATGAATCAAGACATAATCGAGAAAATTATACTTTTTCTCAGAAGTAATACAGGGCTTATCCTTGACATCACCGGTGGATGTCCGGAACTTAATCCCCACTTTAGATATCTTATTGAGGCAACCCGCAGTTTGGTATCTCGCTTGATAGTGAGAACCAACCTCACTATTTTGACTGAAAAGAGAATGGAGTGGATACCTGAATGGTACAGGGACCATCAGGTAGAGATAATGGCTTCACTGCCCTGCTATACCGAAGGTAAGGTCGACAGGCAGAGAGGAAACGGGGTTTTTCAGAAAACTATAAGTGTCCTCACACGATTAAACGAATTGGGATATGGGAACTCTTTGGAACTCAATCTCGTATATAACCCCAGTGGTGACTTTTTACCTGGTCCACAAACAGAACTAGAGGAAGATTATAAAAGTCAACTTTTTGAACATTACCACATCAGATTCAACCATCTGTTCACCATCGTCAATGCGCCGATTGGCCGTTTTAAGAACTATCTTGAAACAAATAGACGTGCTGAAGAATACCTTAAGTTATTAATGGATAACTTCAATCCGGATACTATAGCTAACCTTATGTGTCGAACTCTTGTAAACGTAGACTGGCAGGGTATTTTATACAATTGTGATTTCAATCAGGCATTAGGATTGCCTATGAGAAATGGAACGGGAGAGATTATAGAAATTGATCGCATAGGGGATGCTATTGAAAAGGAACCTGAGATTGTAATAGGCAATCATTGTTATTGTTGTACGGCTGGTGCAGGCTCCAGTTGTACAGGAGAATTGATAAAGTGAATGCATCAGATGAACCCTGCATACTCTTTTTCGTTAAATATCCCCAAAAGGGACAGGTAAAAAAACGCCTTGCTGTTGAACTTGGTGAGGATGTTGCAGTTGAGCTCTACAGAAATTTCGTTCAGGATTCTTTATCAACATTGGAGAGATGTGGAGTGCAGATTGTGGTGTGTTTTTATCCACCAGACTCGGAATATAAATTTGCAAAGTGGCTGGGAACACACTATCGCTATCTCCCTCAAAGGGGGTCGAATTTGGGACAAAGGATGAAAAACAGTTTCATCAAGGCCTTTCACACCCGTTTCAATCCTGTCTTCCTCATTGGTAGTGATATACCCGATTTACCAGCAAGTGTTATTAGGGAAGCATTTTTAGCTCTCAACACAGATGAGATGGTAATTGGCCCATCTTTTGATGGTGGCTACTATTTGATTGGTTTTAAGAATGATACGTTTTTACCAGAAACATTTGATGAAATAAGCTGGGGAACTCAGACGGTATTTCAGGAAACCATTGCTGTTTTACAAAGCGCAGGATATAAAATTCATCTTCTCCCCAGGTGGGGTGATGTAGATACCTACGCTAATCTTAAACATTTGATAGACAGAAATCAAAACACAGAATTTCGTTACTCAAAGACTATCTCTTATCTCTCAACAATGGCAGGTTACTGGGGTGAAGACGTCTCATAAAAAACGCATTATTTTTCTCATTATTATCCTGGCTCTAATCGCGATCACTCGACTTGCTGACCTGGATCGTTATTTTACCTTTGAAAACCTGCAGGAGAATAAATTTCGCCTGCAGCAAGTTGTACAAGGCAACTATGTACTGTCGGTTGGGGGATATATAGTGACTTACATAGTGGTAGTTGCCTTTTCCATTCCGGGTGCCGCTATATTAACACTTACTGGGGGTTTTCTTTTTGGAGTGCTGTGGGGAGCCATCTATGTCAATGCGGGAGCGACTACCGGGGCAGCACTGGCGTTTCTCTTTTGTAGATATGTAGCAGGCGAGTGGGTTCAGAACAAGTACCAGGATAAGCTTAAAACATTTAATAAAGCGTTATCAAAAAACGGTTATCGATATCTATTAGCCTTACGTTTCATTCCAGTATTCCCTTTTTTCTTAATCAACATTTTTGCTGGTTTAACAAAGATTCCTTTGAGAACATTTATCTGGACGACGTCTATAGGTATCTTTCCAGGATCTCTGGTTTATGCTTTTGCAGGTAAACAGCTTGGTGATATTCAATCTGTGGAAGATATTTTTTCTGCAAGGATTGCGGTTGCCTTTTCACTACTGGCGCTTTTGGTGCTCTTTCCTGTGATTGTGAATTATTTTAGAGGAAAGAAACAAACTACCACCCGTGA
Source organism: Thermodesulfobacteriota bacterium (assembly GCA_036446115.1). Taxonomy (GTDB): domain Bacteria; phylum Desulfobacterota; class WTBG01; order WTBG01; family WTBG01; genus JAZFSJ01. The sequence continues at coordinate 4,115 of JAZFSJ010000028.1, forward strand.
AACGGGTGAAACAAAGTAGGCATGAAGTGCCTATGATTTTCTTTTGCGACACTGTGCAAAGCACATGTGTTTAAGAGCAAACAACAAAGGAAGCACGGAAGTGCTAATGTTTCCTTTTGCGACCCCGTGCGCAGCACGGAGTTTTCAAAGCAAACAATAAGTTTTTTAAAGGAGGACCTGAATATGAATACTACTGAGCGCAGTACTTCCGCTAATAAAGATGCAGAGCGCACTCTGCTTTTTGTGTATAACGCTGATACTGGATTGTTCAGTGTGGTTACCGACTACGCTCACAAAATACTCTCGCCTAAAACCTACCCCTGTAATTTATGTGCTATTACCTATGGCAACATGGGGATGAACAAAAAGTGGAAAGAGTTTATCGCACATCTTACTGTCCCTATTGAGTTTTTACACCGTGACGAATTTCTAAAGCACTACGAATTGGAGGATACACAACTGCCAGCTGCTTTTATCAAAAGAGGAGAATCTATTTCCAGGCTGATTACCCATAGCGAAATTAACGAGTGCAGCTCAGTTGAAGATTTAATGAACCTGGTGACCAAAAAAATAGAAAATGTGTAAGAGGAGTATAAGCAGTTCCTCAACAAAAGAATATGGGATTTTCTATTTGTTGTGCACAACTGATTAAATTAAACACTGAAATAGAAAAGAGGTGGGGGAGATGTCTGAGTTAAGGCAAAATCTGGTTACCAAGGAGTGGGTGGTTATTTCGGAAGAAAGGGCAAAAAAGCCCAATGCCATATTAAGTAAAGTTATAGGCACTCCTGTTTCAGAAAAAGAGTATGACCCCGAATGTCCCTTTTGTCCCGGGAATGAGAATGTATTTCCTGTCGATGAACGATACAGAATAGATGACGGGAATGGGGGATGGCGTGTAAGGGTGATAGATAATAAATTTAAGATTTTAGACAGGTTTAAAACATGTCCTTTAGTACCGGATTCTTTTGAAAAGGAGGGAATCTATCAGAAGTTGCAAGGGTGTGGTAGCCACGAGCTTGTAATTGATACACATACACATAACAGAACAATCACCAATTTATCAAAAGATGAAATCAAGAATGTTATCTCTGTCTACCTGAATCGCTATAATGAGTTCAAAAAAAACCCTAATAACCTTATTACCATAATTTTTAAAAATTATGGTGTGTTAGCGGGCCAAACACAGCCCCATTCCCATACCCAGGTAGTTGGTTCTAGAATAGTTCCTCTCTATACCCGTTCTCTTCTCCATGAAGCGGAGAAACACTTTGACACCTATGGTTCGTGTGTGGTGTGCGAAATGCTGCGATATGAAATTGAAGAGGAAATAAGACTGGTATACCAAAATGATGATTATCTTGCCTTGGTGCCTTATGCGGCTGGAGCAGAGCATGAGGTATGGATTGTACCTAAATGGCATAAGGCCGGTTTGCAGGATATAGAAGGTAGGAGGATAGACAATCTTGCGGACAGCTTGAATACCATACTCAATAAATTTCGTCTCTCCATTGATAATCCTGATTTTAATTTTGTGGTGAGAACAACCCCCTACCCTCTATCGGAGGTACCTTATTATCATTGGTATATACAAATTACACCACGCACCAAGATACTGGGAGGTTTTGAGAGGGGGACACGCATACAGGTAAACACTATCCCGCCGGAGGTATCGGCAAGACTGTTGAGAGAGTGCAAAACCTGTTAGATCCGGCTTTCTGGGCAGTGTAGAGGAGGCGTAAAAAGAAGGAAAAACGAGGTGGCTGAGCCATTAATAGGCAGTATCACCCAGGCAATTGAAGTGTGAAGGGTTTTTGTTGACAATAGTTAAATCATAGGATAAAGAATATAGTGGTATTATTTGCTACTATAATCCATTTGATAGGTTGTTGGAGGGAGGTGATACCACAATCACTGTTTTATCATAAAAAACGCACGCACTATAGTTAATAACACCATCTAATAAATGAGGAGGTTTGAGATGAAAAGAAAAGGATTAATTACTATCATAGCTATTTTTGTGGGAGTCTTTTGCCTGGGGGGATTTACTTTCGCCGCTGAGGAGAAAAAAGAAGAGATAAAGGTATCAAGTAGAGTTATTACTATTCATCCTTCTGAGGGGTTAGTGCCTGCTAAAGTTACGGCTGATCTTGGCACTACGATAGTATGGTTAAACCGGGACAGATCCCTGGTGGAGATATTTTTCATTGATAAAAAGGTTACCATTGCATGCGGATCTCCTGTGAACTTTACCGTTGGTAAAAGCGGGGCTTATGAATCAGCAAAAATCCCTTTAGGGGGTACTGCCAGCCTGTGTTTCTTAAAAAATGGAACGTTTGATTATGTGGTCAAATCTTCCAGATCTCTTTTAGAATCTGATATTCGTAGAGAACATAAAGGGACGATTACTATACAGTAACCTTATCCAAATATCATTTTAGTCACCGAAGAGAACTACCGTAAAAGAGCATTGGTTTTTCCTCTTCTCCAGTAAATTTATATTACCCCTCAAGAAAAATCTTGAGGGGTATTTATTTTTTCTAGAAACTTACACAATGTAGAACTAAGGTAATCTTCTCATCCAACTATAGCCGGGAAACCTGAGGTTATGGGCATATAAAATCATTTGCTTAAATTTGCTGTGCTTCCTTTGCGGCAACCAAGGCATATCTGGTAAAGATGGGACCCACAATCTCATAAAAAACGGTTGCGGCGATGATGGTAGGAAACAGGATACTCCCCACCTGAGGAAATGCCTCTTTGACAATCAGTGCCAGACCGATGGCAACACCTGCTTGAGGTAGAAGACCCCAGCCAAGATACTTTTTTATCTTATCCTCTGCTCGGGAGAAATGTCCACCCAGATAGGCACCTACAAGCTTCCCCAAAGACCTGAGGACAACAAAGGTAATTACCATCGATAGTGCCCCTTGAAGAAGACCGATCTCGAGATTGGTACCCGCCAGAATAAAAAATATTAGATAGAGCGGGGCATCAATACTCTTTATGAGGTCAAAGAATTTAAAAGAGGTAGGGTTAAGGTTAACCAGCACTGCTCCAAAAACAATATTAGTGAGGAGTAAAGAGAGGTGACCATAGATGGCCAAACCGGTATTAAGCAAGAGGAAACCAAGGATATAAATTAAGAGGTCCGATTTTAACTTAATATATCGGGAGATGAAGTTGCACAGCAAGGCACTGGCACTGCCGAGGATGACTACCAAGCAAATTTCTTTCACAAACGGATAGATCACTTTGAGCCATGAGGGATTAACTGCTTCACTTTGTATTATATCTCTGGAAAAAGCGAAAGCGAGGGCAAAGATTATAAGGCACCATGCATCATCTATTGCCACCACACCAAGCAGGGTGTTGGTGAGATTTCCTTTTGCTTTATACTCCCTTACCACCATCAGGGTAGCGGCAGGTGCAGTGGCTGAGGATATAGCTCCAAAAAGGAGTGCAATAGATAGGGGTTGTTTAAACAAAAAGTACAAACCTATGGTTACTAAAATGGCCGGTAAAAGGGCAGCAGCAATAGAAATATAGAACACTGCCCTGCCAATTTCTTTAAAAGAACTGAATAAGAAACTTTCCCCCAGGCTGAATGCAATGATGCCTAAGGCAATGTTGGAGATAAGCCCTGAGGATGCTATGAGCTGAGGATTTATAAGGTTTAGGAGAGAAGGCCCAATAAAAATACCTACAATGATAAAGGCTGTCACTG
>JAZFSJ010000029.1:0-6997 GCA_036446115.1 Thermodesulfobacteriota bacterium
GTGTTCTAAACAGTGTTGGCCCTGAGGTTTTGGAGGAGCATTGGGCAGGTGATGGCGATGTTCTGAAAAACATTCAGGAAGTTTTGAGAGTTGCTGATGAAATCATTGGTTCAGGTATGTGGAAGAAAGTCAGGAATTTGCTTAAATAGAGCACAGCAAAAAGGTGAACAAAAGATACTTTCTTCTCCTGCAAAAGTTTTCTGCTCTGGCAAGCGATGGTATAAGAACACTGCCATATTTGGCATACTCCTTTATGCTATCAGCCTTTTCAATTTAATTTCATGTATCCATTTCAGGGAAAAGACCTATCTGGATGTGTATCAGGGTGAGCCGATCTCCTTTGCAGAAATGATGAAATCGTTAACCAAGGCGAGGTTGGTATATATAGGAGAAAACCACACCCTGAAGAGACACCACCGCTTTCAGTATGATGTGATTAAAGCTCTCTATCAAGACAAGATTCCTATGGCCATCGGCCTGGAGATGCTCCCCTTTACCTGTCAAAGCTATCTTGATGCCTGGATTGAAGGGGGTATGGGGAAGAAGGAATTTCTTAAACGTATCAATTGGAAGAAAAACTGGGGGATTGATTTTGATTTATATGAGCCCATTTTTAATTTTGCCCGCCAAAAGAAAATAAGATTACTTGCCCTCAATGTGCCACGCTTTCTGGTTAAAAAGGTTGCGCGAAAAGGATTGTCCGGTTTAACGGAGGAAGAGAAAAATATGCTTCCTCCAATCACCCCTTCCTCTGAAGAACAGAGAAAATATCTTGCCCTTTCGCTTAGCCGGCATAAAACTCTCGGACGAGAGTCCGAGCAGTATGCCTATGAAGCCCAGGATGTGTGGGACAGCACCATGGCTCACTACGTGGTGGAGTATTTGAAAAGTGGTGAGGGGAAAAATAGTACAGTGGTGGTTCTTACGGGTTCCGGTCACATGGTGTATGGGTATGGAATACCCATGAGGGTAGCCCGGGCACTTAATCTTCCCTATCGAATTATAGTTCCTACTGCCAGCGGAGACATAAAGTTTCAAAAAAAGTGGAAAAAATATATAGAACAAACTGAACTGACCCATGAAGATTTTCACTTTATTCAAAAACCCATAGCAGACTTTATTTTTTTGGTGCCGCTACGTTAGTAAGTATAAATGTTCACCGCAGAGATCGCAGAGTACGCGGAGAAGGATATAGAAAACAATAATTACCCAGCAGAAATTTATTAATCACTGCGATTTCAGCGTCCTCAGCGGTAAAAATACAAATAACTTTGCCATTGTGAAACACACACTGTTCCAATTAAATAAGCTGCATTACAATGATGGACTTCTTAGAAGACCAGGTAGAGTCATTAAAAAAGGCCGGCCTGTATCGTACCCTCAAGGAGTTGGAAGGTGCACAGTCAGCTACCACCGTTATTGACGGTAAGAGGGTAGTGCAACTTTCATCCAATAACTACCTGGGGTTGGCAAATCACCCCCGTTTAAAAGCTGCTGTCATAGAGGCGGTAGAGAAATATGGTGCGGGTTCCGGTGCTTCCAGGCTGGTGTGTGGCAATCTGGAGTTAAACGGGACATTGGAAGATAAGATTGCTCTACTTAAAGGGAAGGAGAGCGCCCTCCTTTTTAGTACAGGGTATATGGCCAATATCGGCATAATCGCCGCACTCGTGGGCGAAGGCGATAGTATCTTTAGTGATGAGTTGAATCATGCAAGTATCATTGATGGCTGCAGGATGAGCAAAGCAGAGATAAAGGTATATCCCCATAAGGATACGGATGCTCTGGAGAAGTTGCTTAATGAATCGGATCGCTTCGCACATCGCCTGATTGTTACCGATGGAATATTCAGCATGGATGGTGATATTGCCCCGCTTCCTGACTTGGTGGGTTTAGCTGAAAGCTATGAGTGTATGCTAATGGTCGATGATGCTCACGCAACAGGAGTATTGGGTGCCCGAGGTGGTGGGGCGGGTGAACATTTCGGCCTGGAAGATAAGATTGATATCGTTATGGGGACATTAGGTAAGGCATTAGGTGGGTTTGGCGCCTTTGTGGCGGGGAGTCATAGATTGAGAGAGTTTTTGATAAATAGGTCGCGACCTTTTATTTTTACCACAGGTCTTCCACCTGCGGTAATCGCAAGCGGGATAGCGGCCCTTGAGCTGTTAGAGGAAGAACCGGAAATAAGAGAGAGGCTTTGGGAGAATGTAGGCTTCTTCAGAAAGGAAATTGAGAAATTGGGTTTCAACACCCTTGAGAGTGAGACTCAGATTATTCCTGTATTGGTGGGAGATGCCACTTTGGCTATGCGAATGGGGGAGATGCTGTTAGAAGAGGGAGTATCTGTTCAGGGAATTCGTCCTCCCACTGTCCCTCAGGGTTCATCCAGGTTGAGGGTTACTCTTATGGCTACTCATACCCAAAGTGAGTTAGCGTCTGCCCTGAAAGCCATGGAGAAAGTGGGCAAAGAATTACAGCTTATATGAGGGTAGTAAGTAATGCCTGTGTTTATGACTCCAGATGGCGTGGGGCTCAACTACCAGATATCAGGTAATGGCAAACCCCTATTGTTCCTGCATGGGTGGACCATGTGCTCAAGGGTGTGGAAGTATCAGGTTGAATGGTTTGCCGGAGATTATCAGGTCATTACCCTGGACTTAAGGGGTCATGGAAAATCCGAAAGTCCGAACGGCAATTATAGCTTTCAAATCCTTGCGAAAGACATTAATTACTTTATGGAAGGATTGCAATTAAAGGGGACCACGCTTATTGGATGGTCACTTGCTGTTTCACTCGTTTTGGAACTGTGCGATTCCCCTCTTCCAGATATCGACTCACTGGTATTAGTTGATGGTACCCCTATGTTTGTCGCAAATGAAACATTTCCCCATGGGCTACCGTATCCAATGGTAAAGAGGATGCTCAAGCTGGTAGATGCTGATTTTACTCAGGCATTAGTGGCGTTTCATGAGTTATTGCTTACGGAAGAAGAAGCAAAGATGGAAAACAGAGATGAGATGTGGGATCTTTTGACCAATGAGGGCTATCTTCCAAGACAGGAGGTGGCACGTGCCCTATTGTTATCTTTATACAATGAGGACTTAAGGGGAAAGATTGCAACTATAACAGTCCCAACTTTACTGATGCAGGGGGGACGAGATAAGATTTGCCTGCCGGGGGCTGCCCGGTATATGAAGAAGCACTTAAAAAATGCGGAGATAGTTATCTTCCCCGAGGCGGGGCATGCCCCTTTCCTTACCCAGGCCGATACCTTTAATCAAAAGCTTGGCGCCTTTTTAAACTCACTATGATTAATAAACAAAAAATCAAAAAATCTTTCAATGTTCATGCCCGTTCTTATGATCAGTCTGCCCATCTTCAGCAAAAGGTTGCGGGGGAGGTTATCGAACGTATGAGGGCCTTGAGGATTCATCCCACGCGCATTTTAGATGTTGGAACAGGTACCGGCTACGTTGCACTGGCACTTAAGAAATTATTTCCTGATGCCACAAGCCAGGCATGTGATATTGCACATGGAATGGTAATGGTGGCTAAGATCAAGGGGGAGAAACTTTTTGGTAGTCGACCTGACTTTGTGAGTGCGGATGCCGAGTATCTTCCCTACCGGGCAGGAAAGTTTGATTTAATTACCTCAAGTCTTGCCTATCAATGGCTGGATGATTGGCAGTGTGCTTTTAAAGAGGTTTTAAGGGTTTTGCAGGCTGGTGGAGTTTTTCTCTTTGCTACACTTGGTGACCGGACGCTTTTTGAACTGAGGGATTCTTATACTCGTTCTTATCGACAATTAGGAAATAGGGGTACACCCCCTCTCCATAATTTTATCAGACAGGATACTTTACATACCATTCTCACTGATGAAGGTTTTGTAGAAGTAAAAGTGGAATCAAAGTTTGAAAAAGAGTATCATAGTGGTGTGAGGGATTTACTTGTAAACTTGAAGACTATTGGCGCCCAGAATGCATCTCGGCAGTATCCTTCGGGCTTGGGAAAACCCAAGGTGTTTGGTAGGATGGTGGATATCTATAAAGGTCAATATGAAGACGAGTTGGGTATTCCAGCTACCTACGAGGTACTGTTTGGCTTTGGAAGAAAGGCATAAAATTTTTTGGACGCAGATTATCAAGATCTGTGTCCTAATTTGAGGTTGTGAAATGGACTCCCAGAAAAATACTCACAATCCTGAAGAACTCGAGCAGTGGGATACACAATACATTTGGCATCCCTTCACCCAGATGAGAGACTACTCTAATGAGAAACCCCTCATTATAGAAAAGGGGGAAGATTCGTTCTTAATTGATATTTACGGCAATAGATACATAGACGGTGTGTCTTCCCTCTGGGTTAGCCTTCATGGTCACAGGAGGAAAGAGATTGATCAGGCCATTATCGATCAGGTAAAAAAGATATCTCACTCTACCTTGCTTGGCATCTCTAATGTTCCTGCCATCGGACTGGCTAAAAAATTAGTAGAGATTGCCCCAGAAGGATTAAGTAGGGTCTTTTATTCTGATAATGGTTCTACTGCAGTAGAAATTGCCCTAAAGATGGCATTCCAGTACTGGCAGCAAAAATCCCCACCTCAAAAAGAAAAATGTAAATTTGTTTGTCTCGACTACGCGTATCATGGAGATACCCTGGGGGCGGTGAGTGTAGGTGGAATTGATACTTTTCACCAGTTATATAACCCCTTGCTTTTTTCCGCTTTCCGGGTTCCCTCTCCCTACTGTTACAGGTGCAGCTTGGAGAAGGCCTATCCCGGTTGTCAATTAGAGTGTGTGAATCGGGTAGAAGAGGTAATGAGGGAGCACCATAAAGAGGTTGCTGCACTCATCATAGAGCCTCTGGTTCAAGGTGCTGGGGGTATGATTGTTGCCCCGCCGGGATATTTGAAGAAGATAAGGGAGTTGTGCACACAGTACAATATTTTACTTATTGCTGATGAGGTGGCGGTGGGATTTGGCCGAACCGGTACCATGTTTGCCTGTGAACAGGAGAAGGTACTACCGGATCTGATGTGCGTTGCCAAAGGAATCAGCGGAGGGTACCTGCCACTGGCAGCTACCTTAACTACTGAAGAGGTCTATAGTGCGTTTCTGGGTGAGTACCGGGAACTCAGAACCTTTTTCCATGGCCACTCTTATACAGGTAATCCCCTTGCCTGCAGTGCTGCCCTTGCCAGTTTAGAGGTATTTGAAAGGGCTCGCACCCTTGAGGAACTCGAAAGGAAAATTGACTTCCTTGAAGAAAAGCTGCAGCCTTTCCTTAACTTGCCTCATGTGGGGGAAGTGCGACAAAAAGGTTTTATGGTGGGGATTGAGTTAGTAAAGGAGAAGCAGAGCAAGGAATCTTATCTCCTTGAGGAGAAGGTGGGGATTAAGGTGATTCTGGAAGCGAGAAAGAAGGGGTTGATTATTAGACCTTTGGGTGATGTAATTGTCATCATGCCCCCTTTGAGTATTTCCTGTGGAGATTTGGAGAAACTGGTGGAAATTGTATTTCATTCCATAGACAAAGTTACCTCATCAATAGGAGGATGAGAAAGGTGAAAAGAATTTTCATAATTGTTCTTGTCTCGTTTGTGGTCTTTTCTTATATCTTTTCTTCTCAGGCTGAACAATTGGCTGAGGAAGAAAGCAAGGAATATCCCTTGAAGGAGCAGCTGTGGGCTGCTAAGTGGATTAACGAGAAGCTTTCTCTGCTGATGGAGGATGGTCTCATTAAGAAGATTAAATGCTATGAAGATGATAGTAACTATGAAGTGTTTGTCTCATCCTCTTGGCATCTTCTGAGCACAGAGGAGAAGAGGGATTTTCTGAGTAATCTATCACGCGCACGCGAGATTACCCAACACAGTCCCTGTCTGGTAGTAAGGGATAGTGAAAGTGAAGGAATGGTTGCTAAGGTGGACGAATGGGGTATACTCGTCTTTGGGGAGGAGGGAGAAAAGTTCCTTCCTCCTGTACCACAAGAAGATAGTTATAGTGTGGAAGAACCAAACGTAATAGATAACAGTTATCGCTATGGGGAAAGGAATCTTTATAACAGGGACTGATACAGAGGTGGGAAAAACCCTTATAGCTGGTGGGATGGCTGGAGTATGGGTGAAAAGGGGGAAGTGTATAGGGGTTATGAAGCCCGTCGAGAGTGGATGTGTAAGATCGGATAACGGATTGCAGCCTCAGGATGCCCTTTTCTTAAAAGAGATGTCCGCTTCCGCAGATGAGCTGGAGTTGATCAACCCCTATCGTTTCGAGCATCCTTTAGCCCCCAGCATAGCGGCTGAGTTGGAGGGGATAGAGATTGATCTCAAGGAAATAGAGCGCATCTACCGGCAGCTTGAGCGTGTCCATGATCTTATGCTGGTGGAGGGAGCGGGTGGTTTATTGGCCCCTGTTTATAAGACCTTTACGGCTGCGGATTTAATAAAGCGGTTGGATATCCCTCTGGTGGTAGTGGCAAAAAATGTCTTAGGGACCATCAACCACACACTACTTACGGTAGAGTATGCTCGAAACAATGGACTGACTGTCTTGGGTGTGATCATTAATAATCTTGACACTAATTCCGATCTTGCAACGAAGACCAACCCTCAGATCATTAAAGAATTATCGGGACTCCCTCTCTTAGGTGTGGTTCCCTATCTTCCTCTCCCCGAACGTAAAGACCCCTCATTGATTGCCAAACTGATCGGTGAGCACGTGGATACTGAACGGTTGGGAATGATGTGATACGGTGTCGGAAAGGGCTAGGCTATAGGATTTTCAATCATCTTTTTTGGACAAGGAGGTTACTATGGGAAAGACATATGGCTGGACAGGTTTCTTATTAAGGATAGAACTTCCCTCGGGAGAATTTTATAAGACGCAGAGCATGGAGTATGCCGAGGATTTTATCGGAGGTCGACTCCTGGCTTCACGAATCTACTGGGATGAGGTTTCTCAAAGCACACAGGCCCTTGATCCTGACAATGTCC
>JAZFSJ010000030.1:0-2973 GCA_036446115.1 Thermodesulfobacteriota bacterium
CAGGATGTCATAAGTATAGAAATTATTATCCTGTTGTTGGTATACTTGGTCCTGATGTGCCGAAGATAGATGAATTTCCCTTTGACTATCCTGATGATTGTAAAGAGTGCGGTTTTGTAAGAACGCATCCCACAAAAGCGAAAAGGGATGAACGGTATGTTTCATGTGGACCTCCAGGTGCCTTCCCTGAAAGCCCCTGGTGGTGGATGCTGAATTTTGAGACGGATGCCCTTGATGGACTTACCTTTCAAGGGCCTGGGAACTATTACCTTGTGACGTACCATCCGGAAGGGAGGCCTGGCGATGTCGGATTGATGGCCGGCACCTGGGAGTGTGAACCTCCCGAGCAGGTATTACTACAGCAATGGATGAGATACTTTCTTGATGACCAGAAATGGGTGCATGGTATATGTAATATAAGAGAAGAGTGTCTTCCCTGGGATGAGATGTCTGAGGAGTCGAGGCTTCCAGTTCCTGTTGAATGTGGTTATCCGGCATGTCCGTACGAATACTAACGGTTTTCTCTATTTGTGACAGGAGAAGGTTGGGATTTTTTATTTGAAAGGAGGAAAAAATGAAGAAGGAAGAAATTATTCGTTATGCAGTAGTTTTCTTCACATTATTATTGATCTTAACTCCCGATTTCTGCGCAGGGCAAGAGGGCATGGAAATTCTATCGAGTATAGAGATTTCAGCTACGCCCCGCCATGAGTGGAATCCGTGGGTTGAATACAACTCTGTTGATGACGAATTTTTAGTCATCTGGAATGTGACCGGGATACTGAGAAACGATTGCACTCCAGATGATGACTACGAATGTACGAAAAGCTTTCAAAGCGTTGAAGGCACGAGAATCTCACCAGACGGTGAAATCCTGGGGAATATGATTATAAGTCCACCTGAGGGATCACTTGAGAATGTATCGTGGAAGGCCATGCCCAGGATGGCGCATAACAAATTTCGCAACGAGTACATGGTAATTTTCCAAAATGCGCCAGACACTTGTATTCAGTGTCATAATCGTAACGCTGAAACGGGAGAGCCAGAACCTGCTAATATTGGCAGGTGCGTTGAATGTCATCCCGGTGATGATCCGGGACTATGTAATTTAGCAACTTTTCATGATCCTGATAAAGGTGCGGACTGCCTCACTTGCCACGCTGACTGTGCGGAAGGTTCGCCCCCAGTGCCTCCTACTCCTCACCCTGACAGTTGTATGGGATGTCATAAATTGGAAGATATACATTACCGCCTAGGACACAGTAGTTTTGGCAGTTACTTATACAAAATGAGAATAGATAGTGTTGGAAATGTTTTGTCCGAACCTGACAGTTTGTATCAACCTCCTGCTGGTGCAGGCCATCCGATCGTAGCTTTTAATTCTGAAAGAAGACAATATCTTATAGGTACCGCAGACAGCTTCTTCACCGAGCAATATGATAACGTTGGTTTTATTGTAGATGAAGACACTAATGTGCTCAAAGGGCCATTCTTTTTTGGCGAGGGGTCTGATGGATCATGGACCCATGTTTTATATTATGTGGCCTATAATCCGATTGATGATACCTATTTCGTTCCCTGGGAAGACTTCAGGCATGCAACTGGTGCGTGGTATTTTGGGCCAAATGATATTTACGCTGCGCTGTTGGACGGTGATGGAAATACGCTTGCCGATATTCCCGTAATTGAAGATTTCGACGAAGGTGAGTATGAGCAGTGGTATCCCTGCGTTGCCCACAATCCTGACCGGAATGAATTTTTTGTAACCTGGTTTGATGAAAGACCCTGGTTAGTAGAAGAGGGGGGTATAGTTGGAGGGCTTTTTAACTCAGATGGAACTCCTAAAGGGGAGCCGTTCGTTGTTGCTGATGCACCAGGGAGTCAAGGAGATATGGCATTGGTGTATGCCAAAAATCATAAAAAGTATTTCATGGTGTGGCAAGATACCAGAAACTATATTCCTGCTCCAGACGATCCCGACTGGTATAGAGAGAATGATATATACGCCAGATGGCTGGATGAAAATGGTCTCCCAGCAGGAGATGCATTTCCCATTTACATAGGAGAGGGCGACCAATCGATGCCTCAAATGGTTTATAGTCCTGTTTCGGACAGGTTTCTCATTGCATGGTGGGATTTTCACGCTCCAGACGATTATGAACCGCTGCCGGGCGAATTTGGTGGTGAATATGGTGAATTGAGCAGCATACCCATGGGTGTGCTTACTGCCGGGAACGTCAGGGGTGCGATCTATGGAACACCTGGACCCTGTGCAGCAAAGGAGATCTACGGCGAGCATTCAAAAGAAGTTGAGCTTATGAGATATGCCCGTGATAACATACTGAAGAGCACTTCTGGAGGTCAGGAATTAATCAAACTGTACTACCAGTGGAGTCCTGCGATAGTAAAAGTGATGGAAGAAGATGAAGAGTTCAAAAAAGAAGTGAAGGAATTGGTTGATGGGGTTTTAATGTTGATTGGGGAAGAAGTGGAATAGATTATTAGATATGGTAAGTGCTAAAAGGCAGGGGTCTTAAGTGGCTCCTGCCTTTTCTTTTTACAACCCCATATCTTGTGGTCTCTATTTGTCTATGAAAAGTTGACACTACCAAAAGTACCATGCGTTGAATTTCAACTAAAGGTGACTGTTGATTTTATCAAGAAATGTGAACTTCTAAGATTATCAAAGTTATTGCAGATGCCACCATATGTTGTGCCAATTCAAGATATTAATATTGACACACAAGTGGGGGTTTTCTATACTTACCCCATCAAAAAGCGACTTCTTAGTAAATCAGTAGAATATGTTTGCGGGTTAAACCCAGATTTTGCAGTAGACGTCGTGTCGAGGCGTAGAAAACCGCAGCGAAACGAGCAGTTGGAGCGATTTTGCGACGAAGGCATATTCATAAATATGTTGAGGAGCAAAATAGTGAAACAAGCGTTGCAGCAAGGATTTTCAAGCCGCAGTAG
>JAZFSJ010000031.1:0-9330 GCA_036446115.1 Thermodesulfobacteriota bacterium
CCAAAACCTTGACATAGATTCCTGTGTATTCTTTGCCGGTGAGCGCATTTATCATACCTCCCACTGAATCGATTTCCTTGGAGATTTCCAACGCAGTGCGTTTTTTTGTGCCCTTGAAGAGCATATGTTCGATAAAGTGGGCTATACCATTTTGGGATGTGTCTTCATCACGGGAGCCCGTTACGATCCAGATGCCAAGAGAAATAGAATGGACGTAGGGAATACGCTCTGTAGTGATGGTAACACCGTTATCTAAGACAGTCTTTTGATACATAGAGTGCGTTTTTTCTGAAAAATTTTGTGGGAGGAGTTGTAGAACTCTCAATGGTGGTCAGATTTGGGTAATGCATCTTTACGGCTAAGCTTGATCTTGCCCTGCCTGTCGACATCAATTACCTTTACCTTGACTTCATCACCTTCTTTGAGGACATCCCTCACATCATTGACACGTCCTTCAGTAAGCTGTGAGATATGGACGAGACCATCCGTTCCAGGGAAGATTTCCACAAAAGCCCCGAAGTCCATGATACGCTTTACGATCCCATTATAGATTTTGTTCACTTCTGCTTCTTGAACGATATTCTGGATAGCTTGCATAGCCTTTTCCACTGATTCAGCACTGGTGGAGTAAATGTTGACTTTTCCCACATCATCAATTTCTATTTTAGCACCGGTTTTTTCAATAATGCCTTTAATCACTTTTCCCCCAGGTCCTATGATATCACCAATTTTGTCCGTCTTTACCTGTATGGTTGCGATACGGGGTGCCCAGACGGAAAGAGAGGGACGGGGCGCTTTGAGGGTAGCCTCCATTTTGTCTAAAATGAATAGACGTCCTTCTCTGGCCTGGGAAAGGGCTTTAGTGAGTATTTCAGGTGTTACCCCGGTAATCTTGATATCCATTTGAAGGGCGGTGATGCCTTCTCGAGTGCCAGCCACCTTGAAATCCATATCCCCTATATGGTCTTCATCCCCCAATATATCCGAGAGGATAATGAATTCATCATCTTCCTTAATTAAGCCCAGGGCAATTCCCGCTACCGGCGTTATGATAGGCACACCGGCATCCATCAAGGAAAGGATTGCTCCACAGACTGTTGCCATAGAAGAGGATCCGTTGGATTCCAAGACTTCTGAAACGATACGTATGGTATAGGGAAATTCATCCTTGGAGGGAAGCACCTTTGAGATGGCTTTTTCTGCCAGGGTTCCGTGTCCTATTTCCCTCCTGCTGGGAGAGCGCAGGAATTTGACTTCTCCCACCGAAAAGGGTGGAAAGTTATAGTGGAGCATGAAAGTTTTTGAAGCGTTTTGCATGAGGGAGTCAACCCGCTGCTCATCAGATGTGGTGCCGAGTGTTGTCGAAGCAAGCACCTGAGTTTCTCCTCGGGTAAATAAGGCGGAACCATGGGTGCGAGGCAGCACTCCTGCTTCACAGTAGATTTCCCTTATTTCGTCAAAACCCCTGTCCGCAATCCTTTTCCTTCCCTTGGTGATGAGATCTCTGATTGATTCTTCCTCCAGTTTTTCCAGAGTGGTGCTGATTTCTATTTCCTTGTCTTCGTGTGTGGAGAGCAACTCTTCAAGAGTTGATTTTTTAATCTGTCTTAAAGTTTCATTTCTCTCCAGTTTACCGGGGATACTGATAGCCTGTTTGATTTTGTCAAGGGCGGCATTACGAATAGTCTGATGTAAGTTCTCGTCTATGGATGGTGGTTGAAAACTAATCTTTGGTTTTCCTACCGCTTCCTTTAGCTCCAACTGAATGTTTAAGATATCCATTAGTGATTGGTGGCCAAAGGTTAAGGCCTCCGATACGACCTCTTCAGGTTGGATGTTCGCTTCTCCCTCAACCATGACGACTGCTTCCTTGCTTCCTGCTATGATAATATCGAGCGTGCTTTGAGTGAGCTGTTCGGTAGAAGGATTGACGATGAATTGATCATTGATTCTCCCCACACGTACACCCGCAATAGGTCCCTTAAAAGGAATATCAGAAATCTCTAGTGCAGCAGAGGCGCCGATAATGGCCAGGATATCAGGGCTGCTTTCAGGATCTGCAGAAAGTACCGTTGCGATGATCTGAACATCGTGAGTGAATCCTTCTGGGAAAAGAGGTCTTAAGGGGCGGTCGATGAATCGGGAAGTTAAGACTTCTCTTTCATTGGGTCGCCCTTCTCTTTTAAAGAATCCACCGGGTATCTTTCCAGCGGCATACGTCATCTCTTGATAATCCACAGTGAGGGGGAAAAAACTTATCTTTTCTCTGGGTTCTTTGGAAGCGACAGCGGTGATTAAAACAATACTATCGCCATATTGAACTGTAACAGCTCCATTTGCTTGTTTGGACATCTTGCCCGTTTCGATAGAGAGGGTTCTCCCCCCCAATTCAGTTTCCACTTTCTTGATCATGTTAGCTCCTTATTATTATTATGTGCATCGCCCTTGATGCTTTTTAAGTTCTTATTTTCTAATACCAAGTTCATCAATCAACTTACGGTATCTTGGTGGATCATTTCGCTTGAGATAGTTGAGTAAACGTCTTCTCTGATTTACTATTTTTAGTAATCCCTGGCGCGAGTGATGATCCTTCTTATGTGTTTTAAAGTGCTCAGTAAGGTAGTTGATCCTTTGTGTTAAAAGTGCAATCTGTACCTCAGGAGAACCAGTATCTTTGCCATGGGTTTTATGTTTTTCTATAATCTCTTTTTTTTGTTCAGGTTGCAGTGACATTGCTTCCTCCTATAGATAGAATTTTAGTGCAGGGTATTTTCTTGAGGATTAAAAAAACAGACAAGCTTGCATACCCTTGTTTTATCGGATAGTGCAGAAAATCCATTACTATTATTTATAAGGGATTGTACAATTGCAATAAGAGAATCTTCCTGGCAGGTTAATTTCATGAGGGTACCCTTTTCTAAGGATGGAAGGGAGGTGTTTATCAGGTGAGAGGCCAAAAGGGAACCACCTTTTCTGAGGATAGTTGTGATCTGATTTTCTACCCTCAAACTCGGTAAGGCCTTGAATGATTCGGATAGAGAAAACAGCTTTTCTGCTATTGAATTTTGTTCGGCAAAACGGTTTAACTGATCAAGGCTGATGGAATCGCTCAGTCGAAAACTGCCGTTTTGAAGCCTCTCTAGTTCCACCAGATGAGCACCACATTCAAGCTTTTTACCAATATCGGCACAGAGCGTCCTGATATACGTTCCTGGTGAGCACCATACCTCAAAGGTTACATGGGGAAGGCTTATGTCGAGTACCTTGATTTCATGCAGGGTAACAGTTCGTGCTTTGCGCGTAAGAACTATTCCCTTTCTGGCAAGTTTGTAAAGGGGCGTACCATGAACTTTTAAGGCAGAGAACATAGGGGGAATTTGTTCAATGGTGCCTTTAAATGAGTTGAAGGTATTGATAATTAATTGATGGTCTGCTGGAATATCGCTGCTTTCGGCAATGATGTTACCTTCACGATCCTGCGTGTCAGTTGTAATGCCCAATCGTAAGGTAGCACGATACATTTTGGTACCGTTCATTAAAAAAGGGACCAATTTGGTTGCTCTATTGAGGAAAATAGGTAACACACCTGTGGCAAGAGGGTCTAAGGTTCCACCATGTCCAACTTTGGTTGCTTTCAGGATCTTTTTGACCTTGGCGACAACCTGATATGAGGTGATGCCACCTGGTTTATCAACAATTAATATTCCGTCCATAAGTGCTTTGCCCGCGATTTATACACAAACTTGTAGGTTGTAAAAGGAGATTACTTTTTAAGTAGTGTCTGTTTTTTCAGAATTTTCCAGATGGCTAAGGATATCATCGATCCTGTTCCCGTATTCCAGGGAGTGGTCATACTTGAAGATGATATCAGGTATATAGCGCATCCTTAACCTTTTGCCCAGTTGCCTTTTGATAAAGCGGGAAGCTCGATTTAAGGCCTGAGCCGACTCCCGTAACTGTTTTTCATCTCCCAAAATGGTGTAGTAGACCTTTGCTACCTGAAGATCTTTGGACACCTCCACATCGGTAATGGTTATGAATCCAATATGAGGGTCTTTCACCTCTCTAAGAAGCAACTGAGAAATCTCTTCTTTGAGGAGGTCAGAAACCCGGTCTGCCCTTTTATAACTATAGTTCATACACCACTACGAATTACTGAATTAACCCAGGAAATAGGTTTTATGAGGCTAAAAATTGAGTAACTCAATTTTGGATTTAACGATTTCAGCACTATTAAGATCTTCAATAAAAAGAATGATTTTATCTAGAGATGAATTGATAAATCTTTTATCATTACCCACCACGCAAAAACCTACTTGAGATCTTTGCCAAAGATCATGGCTGCCCACTTCAGCTATGGAGACATTAAATTTGTTTTTCACTCTTTCGATGATTTTTTTCAGGATGCGACGTTTCCCCTTTAAGGAATTATTTTCTCTAATGAGCAGATCCAGGTGACAAACTCCTATGACCATACGGTGAATCCTGAGAATAGATGTATTTATAGTGGTAAACCACGTTGATCACAACTTGGTAGCAACCTCTTCCGTTGTATAGCACTCTATAATGTCACCGATCTGTATTTCCTCAAACCCTTCTATGCCGATACCACATTCGTGACCAGATTCAACTTCCCGTGCCTCATCTTTAAACCGTTTCAGGGATGAAACCCTTCCTTGGTGCATAAGGGTACCATTTCTCGTTATGCGAAACTTGCAGTCCCTGGTAATTTTACCTTCGGTAACTATGCTACCTGCAATAATGCCAAGCCTCGATATGTGAAAAACTTGTCTCACTTCAGCTTTTCCGCGTAAATTCTCAATCAGGGTAGGAGCTAGAAGGCCTTCTAGGGCATTTGTGATATCAGAAATAGCGTCATAGATGATGTTATATAATCTGATGTCCACTTTTTCCTGTTCGGCAGCAAGCTTGGCTTTTGCATCGGGACTGACCGCAAATCCAATGATGATAGCTTTAGAGGCAGAAGCAAGCATAACATCAGACTGGTTGATGGCCCCAACAGCAGTGTGGATGAGATTTATCTTAACTTTTTCATTCCCCAGTTCTTGCAAGGATTTAGTTAAGGCATCCAGAGTTCCATGCACATCAACTTTGATGATTACATTAAGTTCTTGAACCGTGCCTTCTTGTATTTGATCGTACAATCCTTCTAATGTTACCCTGCGTGATTCAAGGAGGCCTTTTTCTCGCTGCTTTTGCTGGAAATAGAGTCCTGCTTGTTTTGCCTTTTTTTCTTCATCAACAGCCAGGAAGTTATCCCCCGCTTCAGGTACTCCAGAGAGGCCGAGGACCTGTACTGGAGTAGAAGGACCTGCTTGGGGAATCGCCTTTCCTGCATCACTGATGAGTACCCTTGTCTTACCATAGTGTGCTCCGGCAATGAAGGTCTCCCCCACCTTTAAAGTGCCTTCCTGAACCAGAATGGTAGCTACAGGACCTTTGCTCTTGTCCAGTTTTGCCTCGATGACTGTCCCCTTTGCAGACTTGTTGGGATTAGACTGCAGTTCCAACATTTCTGCTTGCAGAATAATGATTTCTAAAAGTTCTTCAATGCCCGTCCTCTGCTTGGCTGAGATTTCTGCATAAAGGGTATCTCCTCCCCAATCTTCTGGAACAAGTTCGTATTCAGTAAGAGTTTGTCTGATTTTCTCCGGATTAGCATTGGGTTTATCGATTTTATTAATGGCAACGATGATGGGTACCTTAGCCGCTTTAGCATGATCTATTGCCTCTATGGTTTGAGGCATTATCCCGTCGTCCGCAGCTATGACCAGGACCACGATGTCAGTCACTTTTGCTCCTCGTGCGCGCATAGTAGTAAATGCCTCATGGCCTGGGGTGTCGATAAAGATGATAGTGCCTTTATCCAGTTCTACATGGTAGGCCCCAATATGTTGGGTGATACCACCGGCCTCTCGCTCGATTACGTTGCTTTGTCGAATAGCATCGAGCAAAGAAGTTTTGCCATGATCAATATGCCCCATTACTGTTACTATAGGGGCTCGAGGAAGCAGGTCCTTAAGTGATTCTTCCTTTTCAAGAAAGATTTGTTCTTCTTCTATAGTGACACTCTCTACCTCATAACCGAATTCATGAGCGGCAAGAGAGGCGGAATCGATATCAATAGTTTCATTCATGGTTGCCATAACCCCTAGATCCATAAGTTTCTTTATTACCGCCCCAGCTTTTATACCCATCCTTTTTGCTAATAGAGCGACGGTGATTCCTTCCAATACCTTGATTTTTCTCTTAATAGCTTTGGGTATGGTAACCTCGGTTTTTTTTGCTTTGACAAGAGAAAGGGGTTTTTTCTTGCGAAAAGGGGAAGGCTTATATCTTTTTGCTTTCTCTCTAGGGGATGCTACTTCTTCCTCTTGAAGGTCTTTGGAAGAAACGGAGGTAAATTTCCTCTTAGTAATATCCTTTCCAGGTGAAAATCGCTCTTTTTTAAATCTTTTTTTCTTGGTTACCTTTGTATCTTCCTCTTCTTCCGGGAGTACTATTTTTTTAGAGATGATTTTAACTTTGCTTTCAGGTTCTTCTTTAGCTGGTTGTTTTTTTGCGGGGGCGACTACGGAAGGTTCTGCCGGTGTGACTCCAGTTGCTTCTTTTGGTGGTGGAGTTACTTTTTCAGCAGCTAAAGGTACTTCTTTCCCTTTTTCCTCTTCAACCTTTTCCTCTACGGGGGGTTCTTCTACTATTTTCCTTCTTCTTCTGATAATGGTTGGTTTGATCCTTTCTTCTACAATTTTCTCAGCACTTGGGGGATTGAGCAGATTCTTTACCCGTTCTACATCATCTTCAGAAATAGAACTCATGTGGTTCTTAGCTTCAATACCCAGCTTCTTCAGATGGGGAAGCAAATCCTTGGATGTTAAATCGAATTTTTTAGCAAGTTGGTGGACTCTCATAGCGATTACTAATTCTTATAGGTAATTTTCAAAGAAAAATGTTCTTAACCGATTATATTCTCCCGGCTCATTGAGTTTGATTAAACCTTAACCCTTTTTATTTGAGGAAGGAGGGGGAGTATCATTTAAGGCCTGTTGTTGTATGAAATCTCCGGCTGCCTGCTTGATCATTTGTGCCTTCTTCTCACCTAATCCAGGTAGTTTAATTAATTCTTCTACCTTTGTTTTGGCAATATCAATGGCGGTAAAGTAACCTTCATTAAAGAGTGTTTTAGCAGTGGTTTCACCAATGCCGGGAATTTGGGTTAATTGTTGAAAGGACTTCTCAAAATCTCCCTCAGCCTCTGACTTGCTCTTAATATCTATTTTCCAGCCCGTTAACTTAACGGCTAATCTAACATTTTGTCCTTTTTTACCAATGGCTAGGGAAGTTTGATCGTCAGGTACGATGACCTCCATCGCAGTATGTTCTTTATCAATAATGACTTCTGCAATATCTGCAGGGGCAAGGGCATTGCAGACAAATTTGGCTGGATCATCAGACCAAGGGATAATATCAATTTTTTCTCCTTTCAGTTCCTGGACAATATTTTGTACCCTTGAACCCTTGGCCCCCACGCATGCCCCCACAGGGTCAACATCAGAGGCAGAAGATTCTACGGCAATCTTAGTCCTGATTCCTGGTTCCCGAGACACACGTTTAATGGTAATAATACCTTCGCTAATTTCAGGGACTTCAATTTTGAACAATTCAGCAATAAAACCAGTGTGGGTTCGTGATAGTATAATCTGGGGATCTTTGGTTGTCTTTTTGATATCCAGGATATATCCCTTTATCCTGTCTCTCTGACGATAGCGCTCCCGGGGAACTTGCTCCTGTACAGGTAACATGGCTTCTGCTTTTCCAATGTTAACAATAATATTTCCTTTGTCGAACCGTTGTACAATGCCATTAATCAATTCACCCTTACGGTCTTTGTAGTTTTGGTATATATTTTCCCTTTCTGCCTCTCTGATGTTTTGAATAATTACCTGTTTGGCTGTCTGGGCGGCGATCCTTCCGAAATCGGCCATATCTATTTTTGAACCTAAACTGTCACCTACTTGTGCATCGGGATCGAGCTTTTTTGAATCTTCCAGGGAGATTTCGATCTTTGGATTTTTTATCTCGTTTACTACAATCTTAAATTGAAAGAGTTCAACCTCACCTATTTCTGGGTTGAAGTGTGCCTCGATGTCAACATTGTAACCATATCGATTCTTTGCCGCTTTTAAAAGGGCAGCCTCCAAGGTCCTAATTAAAACTTCCTTGTCGAGGTCTTTATCTCTTTTTACTTCATCTAGGATTCGGTCGAGTTCTGTGAGCATTGCATTTTTCCTTTATTTATTGAAACTTCAAAAAAAGTCCATCTGCTGTGTTGCGCTTCATTGCAACTATGAAGGTCACCCCAGTTAAATAGTTGTTGATTTAACGGGGCAGGCGAAGAAAGACGAAGAAAAAGAATAAAAAGCCTTTCTTCTGTATTAGTTTAATTTTTAGTTATTTCCCTGGCTGAGCTCGGCTAAAGCCGACGTACCTCTGAGTACGCCTCATTCTCAAGCATTCGCGCATTTTTCCGTGCATCTGGAGCTTTTTGACTTGAGTCGTTTAATCAATGATTTTTACTAGTTCATTTTTATTAGGTCTTGATAACACCTTTCTGTAATTTTTTATAATTTGTTTTTCCCTTTTCAAGTTCAGGAAATTGGTGTTGAATGTTGGCTTTAGCTATAAGGGGGAAAGGGATATGGATCTCTTGGTCATTTGTGTTAATCATTACTTTCCCTTCTTTGTATCCAAGCAGTGTACCTTGGAAGCTCCTTTTTTGGTCAATGGGTTTGAAAGTCTTTACTTTTATAGATTTTCCTGCATAGGTAATAAAATCTTTTTCTTTTCTTAAAGGACGATTGAGTCCTGGCGAGGATACCTCCAAGATATAACCCTGGGGAATAAGATCTTTTACTTCAATAAGGTCTCCTATCTGTTTGCTCAGGTGAGAACAGTGGTCTAAAGTTAGTTTTCCTCCTTTATCAATGTAAAATCTGAGCACCCACCCCCTCGATTCACGGTGATACTCAATATCAACAAGCTCCATTCCTTCGGATACGATGATAGGCTCTATGAGTTGTCTAATAGATTCTATGAGAGTTTTGGCCATTTTTGCTTTGTCAATAAAAAAAGCGGGGGAACCCCACTTTTTTTAAAGTGTTGGGTGAAAATTACCACAAGTTCAGTATAATTGCAAGTGAAAAATCACTATTATTCACCAGGGGATGGAGCGGGCAACGGGCTTCGAACCCGCGACCCCAAGCTTGGGAAGCTTGTACTCTACCAACTGAGCTATGCCCGCTCTCTCTA
>JAZFSJ010000032.1:0-3009 GCA_036446115.1 Thermodesulfobacteriota bacterium
GTCGGGAAGGGTCATTTCTCACTGCAAGGGGCTTGCCAAGAAAGCTCCGTTGGGTCAACTGAAGGTCCGCTGATATGTCTGATTATGGACCGAAGATTGTATATACCTTTATTTTCTGCATAATCAACATATTAGGCATTTATGTTGATTTTTGAAAGTATGCAGAAATGAAACAATACAAGATGTAGTGTGTTGATAAAAAGCATCCTGTTCTTGATCTTAAACTTGAAAATTGGATACATATTGTTGTCAAAGGAAAAAATATGGATTATAGTAATCTTACCGGCGTCTTACAATAAGGGAGGGGTTTCTTGTGGAAAAAACAAAATTATCAAATAAAGGCCAAATCGTTATACCAAAGAAGGTACGAGCAGCGCATGGCTGGGAGCCGGGAATTGAATTTGTAGTTGAAGATGTGGGCGATGGCATCAAGCTGAAACCGATAAAACCGTACATAGAAACTAAGATTGAAGAGGTTTTGGGCTGCATCAACTATAAAGGGCCCAAAAAAACCCTCAAAGAAATGGAAGCTGCGATTGCTAAAGGAGCTCGGGAAAAGATATGATTGCAGTGGACACAAACCTGATAGTGAGAGTACTTACCAATGACGATCACATCCAGGCGCGTCGGGCTGAAAGAATATTGAAAAGTGAAGACATATATATTCCTAAAACTGTGCTTCTTGAAACGGAGTGGGTACTGCGGCACGCTTACGAAATTGTAAAAGACGACATACTGGCAGGCTTTCAGAAATTGCTTGGACTTCCGAATGTGAGCGTTGAAGATCCGGATTGCATCAATCAAGCTATTTCATGGTATTCTAATAATCTTGATTTTGCTGATGCATTGCATTTAGCATCCAGCAAGAGGTATGAAAGATTTGCCACTTTTGATAGTGCCTTTATCAAAAAGGCGCAGCGATTCAGTTCAATTGAAATGATTAAACCTTAACGGGTTAACAGGTCGTGCTACAGTTTTAAGCAGAACAATACCCGCCGACGAAATGAACTATTTTTTGTTTTCCCTATACACATATTCATGAAAACGAAAAATATGTGTACCAGAATTTCCCAAAGAGATTACTCCCGAGCAGAAAAAAAGAAGAAAAACAAATCAAAATCGTCTAAGGACAAAAGGCCAGATCAAAAAAACGGCGCAAAACTGCCAATATAGAAATTCATAAAATTTATAGACTCGTTATAGGAGGAACATTATGGGGGACAAGTCAATAGGAATGACGAAGCGAATGGCAGAGTTCATTGTCGACACAGATGTTTCGAAGATTACGGAATCGGTTTTTGAACATGCAAAGGTGGCCTTTATGGACTGGCTAGGCGTTACCCTTGCCGGAAAGGACGATCCACTGGTGGAAAAGCTTCTTCAATATGCTGATCTTATGGGAGGAAAAGAACAGGCAACTATCTTAGGCCGTGGGGTAAAGAAGACCCAGTCCCAGGCCGCACTTATTAACGGTGCTGCGTCACATGCACTGGATTATGACGATACCCTGCTCCCCTTTTTCGGCCACCCTACTGTCACCCTTTTCCCCGGCCTGTTGGCTTTAAGTGAGTTCAGGGGTAAGAATGGGACAGATTTTTTAACCGCTTATGTCATCGGTCTCAAGGCAGGGACGGTAATAGCATCCTGTGCAGGTAGTGATCATTATATGTCAGGGTATCATGCGACCTCCACCATGGGATGTTTGGCGTCGGCCTCGGCGTGTTCCCGCCTGCTGGGGCTTGATGAACAACAAACGGTTTATGCCCTTGGGATCGGGGGCACCCAGGCAGCGGGTTTAAAACGGGTATTCGGTACTATGTGCAAACCCTTTCATGCGGGGAGGGCCTCAGAGGCAGGACTGACGGCCGCCCTGTTGGCCGAAAATGGATTTACATCTGCCGAAGACATCCTTGAGGGGCCCAGCGGCCTTTTCCAGGCCATGAAGGGTGCCGTAAATGAGGATATCTTGAGCACCCTAGGTCAGACCTGGGCAATCGAAGACCTGGCACAGAAGTACCATGCCTCCTGTCATGGCACCCATTCCCCTATCGAGGCTGCCTGGTCCATCTTTGACAAGGAGGAACTCTCTGTTGCGGACGTCAAGTCAATTAAAATCCACGTATCCGAATTCGGCCTGAGTGCGGCCTTCAGAATAGAAGCTAATACCGGTCTGGAAGGCAAGTTTTCTATTCCTTACTGCGTGGCAAATGTCCTGCTCAGGGGTAGGGGAAGCACAGGGTTGCAGGCCTTTACTGATGAGAAGGTTAATGATCCCAAAGTAAAAGAGTTAATGAGTAAGATATCGGCTGTCCAGGATTCTGAGATAGGAGGATTTAGTGCCAAGGTAGAGGTGGAGGCAGATACAGGTAAAGTGTATTCCGGGTATTCCGACATCTTCAATGAGATTCCAGAACTTAATATTAAGAAAAAAAAGATTAAAGATAAATTCATGGGCCTGTGTGAACCTGTTCTGGGTAGTCAAAAGGCTCAAAAAATCATAAAAGCCATTTCCAAGATAGAAGAGATCAGGGATATGAACTCATTAATGGAACTGCTTTAGATCTAAAAAAGATTACATGAAAACGGCTACAATCTGAGTTTTGGCAGCCCCGCTAATTTTCCTTATTACTGGCAGGTCGTCCAAAAGGACATGAGGCTACGCAAATGCCGCAGGGATTCGTACTCCGGTACTGTTCGCATTTCCGAGTGTCAAACCTGGTTTCCACAGGTTCCTCGGGTCGAAATTCAATCCCCTTCAAGGCTTGAACCGGGCAGGCTTCGATACAGCGCCTGCACTTTCCACATTTTTTATCCAGGGATTTCCCAGCCTGCAAAGGCGCATCGGTGAGAACGGTTACAAAACGTACTCGGGGGCCAAATTCCGGGGTAATCAACAGACAATTCTTGCCGATCCAACCCAAACCGGAAAGATGTGCGGTTAATTTATGGGGCAACAGACTCTTCAACGTCTTCCTGTTATAGGGCATACTGCCCGGCACGTGGAGTGTC
>JAZFSJ010000033.1:0-6524 GCA_036446115.1 Thermodesulfobacteriota bacterium
TGGACAAACCGGTGGTGCCGGCACTTGATACCCTCTTTATAGGAAAAGAGAAAGAGGTTGGGGTTTTTGATGAGGTCTGCATCCAGTGCGGTGAGTGTGTTTTAGGAGAGACAGCGGGTATCTGTCCGGTTGCCGGCTGCCACAAGGGTCTTGTGAATGGACCATGCGGTGGAACAAATAAGGGGAAATGCGAGGTGGATTCGAACAAAGATTGTGTTTTTACGCTCATTTATAAGAAGCTTGAAAAGATGGGCAGGTTAGAACTGATGCACAAATATCATCCCCCCAAACAGTATCACATTGAACCAAAACCGGGAAAAACTTTCATACCTTTTGATGAGAGGAGTAAAGAAAATGGGACGCAGTCTTAAGGAAACACTCCAATCCGGTAAATTTGTGATAACCGGCGAGATAGGTCCTCCTAAGGGGACAAACATTGAGAAGATGGTGCATCATATTGATCTTCTCAAGGATAAGGTGGATGCGATGAATGTCACGGACCATCAAAGTTCAGTGATGCGCTTTCCCTCAATGGGAGCGGCTCTGTCAGTTAAAGAACAGGGTGGAGAACCTATTCTGCAAATGACTTGCAGAGATCGAAACAGGCTGGCCCTCCAGGCAGATCTTTTCTTTGCCTACACCCGTGGTATCAGAAATGTCCTTTGTTTGACCGGTGATGCCGTCCCGGTAGGAGACCATAAGATGGCAAAGGGAGTATTTGATCTTGACTCAAGCCAGCTTTTGCGTACCATACGTCTGCTTGAATCAGGCAAGGATCTGGGAGGTAACGAATTAGATGGGAAGGTTGAGTTTTGTGCGGGGGCTATTGTAACCCCTGAGGCAGATCCCTTAGAACCTCAGCTTATCAAGTTTGAAAAAAAGATCGATTCGGGAGCGGAATTTTTTCAGACTCAGGCCATCTATGACCTCGATAACTTTCGGCGTTTCATGGATTTTGCCAGAAAGTTTAAGGTCAAAATTCTTGCAGGCATTATCCTTTTGGTTTCAGCAAGGATGGCAAAGTTCATGAACAACAATGTTCCCGGTGTCTTTGTGCCTCAGAACTTAATTGATGAGCTTGCCGGTGCACCGAAAGGGACGGCAATTAAGAAAGGAATTGAGATTGCGGGGCGTATGATTCGGCAGATCAAAGAAGAGGGAATTTGTGATGGGGTTCATATCATGGCTATCGGAAAAGAAGAAGCAGTGCCGGATATCTTAAGTGCAGCTGGTATTTAACCCAGAATTTGCAGTTGCCATCTACTGCGGCTTGACCGGCACATGATTCTAAGGCAAAGCCGTGAGTCATGTATAATATATAATTATTATTAAGCTCCGGAAAGCTTAAAAGCTTTCAAATCCTTGCTGCAACGCTTGTTTATTGCTTTGAAACACCTGTGCTTCTCACAGGTGCGCAAAGGGAAACTATCGGCACGTGCGTGCCTCTCTTATTTCATCCTTCGGGTGAAACAAGACTACCCGTTGCACGTGTAGTCGTTTACGACACGATTTTGCTCCTCAACATATTTATGAATATGCCATCGTCGCAAAATCGCTCCAACTGCTCGTTTCGCTGCGGTTTTCTACGCCTCGCCACGACGTCTACTGCAAAATCTGGGTTTAATTAAGCTTGTTTCCGATCAGCTGGGCCAGGTTTTGGGCAATACCTTTTATTTCCTTCTCATCCTGACCTTCCACCATAACCCGGCACAGTGGCTGGGTACCAGAGAAACGGACCAAAATCCTTCCTTTATCGGATAGTGTTTTTTCAGCGTCAACGATAGCCTTTTTAATCTCCGGTATGGAATCAAGGTCTTTCTTGTTCTTCACCTCCACGTTCTCAATTACTTGAGGAAACCTTTGCATAATGGCACTGAGTTCGGAGAGCTTCTTGTTGCTCTTTTTCATGGCGGCCAGGACCTGCAGGGCAGAGAGGATGCCATCTCCCGTTGTATTTAAATCAAAAAATATGATGTGTCCCGATTGTTCTCCGCCGAAGTTGTAGCCATGCTGTAACATTTCTTCTAAAATGTACCGGTCTCCTACGGCTGCTCGTATCATCTTAATTCCTTCTTTTTTCAGCGCGATAGCAAGTCCTATATTACTCATTACGGTGGCGACTACGGTATTTTTCTTCAATCGATTTTCTCTATGCATATCAACAGCACAGATAGCCATGATGTGGTCGCCGTCAACCTCAGCCCCATTTTCATCAACAAAAATGACTCGATCAGCATCTCCATCCAGGGCAATACCGATATCCGCCCCCTTTTCTTTGACCGCCTGGCTGATTACTTCCGGGTGAAGTGCACCGCAGTTTTGATTAATATTAACTCCATCAGGCTCAATGCCTAGGGTATAGACCTTAGCTCCCAGTTCTTCAAATACGTGAGGAGCAATCTTGTAAGCTGCGCCGTGGGCGCAATCGAGGGCAATTTTAAATCCATCCAGGGTGAAATTACTGTGGAAGGTATTTTTGAGAAACACAATATATCTTCCCGCAGCATCATCAATTCTGAATGCCTTTCCTACTTCATTGGCGGTAGGTCTTAGGGAATCTATTTTTTTGGAAGACATCAGTTCTTCGATTTCTAACTCTTTTTCATCAGGGAGCTTGAGCCCATTGCGGCAGAAAATCTTCATCCCGTTGTCCTGAAAGGGGTTGTGGGAAGCCGAGATCACGATGCCCGCATCAGCCCTCATATCTGTGGTTAAAAAGGCGATGCCCGGAGTGGGTATAGGGCCTACCAGGAGGACATCTACCCCCATGGAACAAATGCCCGATGCCAGTGCAGTTTCCAACATGTATCCGGAGACACGGGTGTCTTTACCAATGAGGATCCTGTGTCTTCTATCTTTATCTTTAAATATGTGGGCTACAGCCCTCCCTAACTGCATTGCAATCTCTGTAGTCATGGGATGTACATTAGCAACACCCCTAATGCCGTCTGTGCCGAATAATTTTCTCATTTCCTTCCTTTCTTAAATTACAGTGCTGTCTCTATTCTACCGTCACACTTTTTGCCAGATTTCTGGGCTGATCAACATCCGTTCCCTTAAGCTCAGCAATATGATAGGCAAGCATTTGCAGGGGAACGGTGAAAAGAATAGGCATCAGATAACCGTTGTTTTCGGGTATCTTTATGATGGTATCGGCCTTCGAATTAATTTCTTTGCTGATCTTGGGAGTAACCGCTATGATCTTTCCTCCCCTCGATTTGACCTGTTCGACATTGCTCATGATCTTATCAAAGGTCACTCCTTTGGATATCAATACAACTACCGGCATCTGTTCATCAATGAGTGCAATAGGACCGTGTTTCATCTCACCTGCCGGGTATCCCTCTGCATGGATGTAAGAGATTTCTTTTAGCTTGAGTGCACCTTCCAAAGCAATGGGATAGTTAATGCCTCTTCCCAGATAGAGGAAATCACGGTAGTTCATATACTGGTGGGCAATAGCTCTTATGGTGGAGTCTTTTTCCAATATCTTTTCAACCTGATGAGGTAGTTTCACCAGGTCTTTGATCAAGTGCTTCTCTTTATCAGTGGATAACCGCCTGGTGAGTTTTCCCAGATGGAGAGCCAGGAGATAAAGTACTACCAATTGAGTGGTGAAGGCCTTGGTTGAGGCCACTCCGATTTCTGGTCCCGCGTGGGTATAGATAACCCCGTGGGTGCCTCTTACCATACTGCTGCCCACCACATTACAGATAGAGATGGTTCGCGCCTTTTTCCTTTTCCCTTCGCGCAGTGCCGCGAGGGTGTCTGCGGTCTCTCCGGACTGACTTATAAGTAGAAGGAGAGTTTTTTTATTGATCAGTGGATCTCGGTACCTGTATTCAGACCCCAGGTCCACTTCCACGGGTATCCGACAAAGATCCTCAATCATAAATTTACCCACGGTAGCAGCGTGCCAGGAAGTGCCACAGGCAATAATAACGATTTTCTCGATCTGCTTAATATCCTTGGAGGTGAGGTTGCAATCTTCTAGAAAGACGTTACCTTTTTCCTCAGTAATCCTTCCTCTGAAGGTATCGATAATTGTCCTTGACTGTTCAAAAATTTCTTTCTGCATGAAGTGTTTGTAACCGCCCTTTTCTGCCATGGAGGGGCTCCAGTCAATGGTCTGGACCTTTCTGGAAACCTTTGTACCTGAGAGGGAGCTTAGTGTTACACCCTCTTCACTCAGGACGGCCAGCTCCCCGTCATTAAGAAAAAGAGCCTTCCTGGTATAGGAGAGGAAGGCAGGAATGTCAGAGGCCACGAACTGTTCTTTTTCCCCCAGGCCTATGACCAGAGGACTCTCGTTTCTTGCAGCGATCAGCTTTTTGGGTTCGTCTTCACAGATCACAACGATGGCGTAAGACCCTTTGGTCTTCTTGAGCGCGTTTCTCACTGCCTGCTCGAAACTGTTTCCTTTGAAAAGGTAGCTTTGAATAAGATGGGCAATGATTTCTGTATCAGTTTCGGATTTGAAAGTGTGCCCTTTTTTCTCCAGAGTGCTTTTGAGGTTAAGATAATTCTCAATAATACCGTTATGAACAACTACAATGCTTCCGGCTTTATGGGGATGAGCATTGGTCTCAGACGGTTTGCCGTGGGTAGCCCATCTGGTATGTCCTATCCCCACCTTTCCTTTCAAAGGGCTCTTGAGGAGAGAACCTTCTAATTGGTTAAGTTTACCTACGTTTCGCTTGATGGCTATTTTTCCACCATCTATGACCGCCATACCGGCAGAATCGTATCCTCGATACGCTAATCGCTTCAGGCTTTCCAGGAGGAGCTGAGATGCTTCCTTTTCACCGATATATCCTACAATGCCACACATTCCCTTTTCTCCCTCCGTCTTTATTATCAAGAAGAGTTTTTGGTTATATCTTCGTTTGACATAACTATCATTGGTTAATCGTTATTCGATTTGGGCAAAGAAAACTTCAGCCCTTAGCATTCCATTATACCTATCGGATTTCCATTTATAATAATAAGAAAAAATACTAAGAGACTGTCTTCCTAAAGTAAGAAGCAGCCTTCAGAGTATTTCCTTTGAAAGGTTACGGGGCCTTTATAGGACAAACTTTTTCATCTGGCAGGAATTGTCCTATGATGTTTTTTTCTTCGATTTCTTGTATTTCTCTTTCGCACCATAGAGGAAGGTGCAATTTTTACCTGCCTCTTTTCCTTGATAAAGGGCCTTGTCCGTTTTTTCTATCAGTTCATTTTTATTATCAGCATCCGTGGGAAAAGATGCGAGACCGACAGTTACTCTGATGACCCCGATAGAACCCCCTTTCAGATCACGCGGTTTATTATTTTTAACTGCTTTTCTAATCCTTTCACAGAAGATGGCAGCCTCTTTCTTGCTGGTTTCTGGAAGTATTACCACAAATTCTTCCCCACCATACCGGCAGATTACGTCAGACCCTCTGGTTGTTTTTCTTAAAATAGTTGCCAAGTTTTTTAGCACCAGGTCTCCCACCGGATGACCGTATCGATCGTTATATTCTTTAAAATTATCGATGTCCAGCATGATCAAAGAGAAGGGACGGTTATACCTCTTCTCCCTCTCCAATTCCATCTGAAGGTATTGGTGAAAGTAGCGATAGTTGTATAGTTCGGTGAGTCCGTCAATGTTTGAGAGTGCTTTGTAAAATTCCCTTTCACTGGCTAATCGTTGAAATTGCCGCCGCTCCATAGTTTTATCTACCACCATTCTTATATGATCACTGTTGAAGGGTTTGGTGATATAATCTGTTGCACCGGCTTTCATCGATTCTACCGCAGAACTAACGGAGCTATATCCCGTTATAACGATAACGTCAACACCTGGGTCTATAGACTTCACCTCTTCGATTACTTTGAGGCCATGCATTCCCTTCATTCTCAGATCAGTCACCACGAGATCATAAGTTGAAACCCGAATCATCTTCAGAGCATCTTCTCCACAGGATGCAATGTCGACGATGTAACCTGCCCCCACTAGTAAATCTCTGAGTAGCGATCTTACCCCCTCATTATCATCTATAATGAGAAGTCTGGTAACGCTCTCATCCTTCTCCTCTCCTAATATCATTTTATCAGCAATCTCATAAGGAAAAACAGGATCCCTTGGGGAAGCCAAATTTTCGGTTCCCTTCTTTTCTTTTTTCTCATTACTCCCTTTATTCTTTTTATCCATTTCTCAGCGTCTAATCAAAAAAATGTTTTTGTTTCTATAAACGAGATTTCGTTCAGAAATTGCTTTGCAGCGGTGATAAAGCATCTCGGAATTTTGATGTCAAAGACCTTAATGAGATTTCGGTCTATAGTACCAACATTGGGTGATGGGTTATTATAATGTTGATTTTTATAGAAAGTTTCTCATTTATTAACTTTCTTGTCAAGGGGGTTTCCTTATCCCTAATTCACCATCTGTTTTGCAAACTAACTGTCAAATAAAGGGAAATACGTTTTTCATTGAGTTAAGTAGGTGAAACAAAAAACACTGAAACAGTTAGTTTATTATATATTTATAAAATTAGGCG
>JAZFSJ010000034.1:0-4211 GCA_036446115.1 Thermodesulfobacteriota bacterium
GATAGAAGTCTGTCAGCATGAAGGCTGAGAGGACAAAACCTATACTCAGGATGAGGATAAGATGAAAAATCTTGTGGAGCAAATCTTTGTTTAACCTCATGCCGTGAAGGATAATTATTCGATAAAAATAGTAGAAGGAAGCAAAAGTTAAGGATAGGAGTGCAGATTGTGGGTTCCCTGCTAATAGTACTAAGGCTACCCCTATTCCTGAAAAGACGATATGCTTTCCCTTTTTCCCCTGGGCATTGGACTCAAAGAGGAATAGCAAAAGAGGGGTCAACATATCGGTGTTTAAGTGCCATAGGGTCAGATAGCACATAAAGTATCCGGAAAACATATAGGCAATCGAGGAGATTAGGGCTGATGGTTTGGAAATATGGATCTTCCTTAAAAAGATGAAGGTGAAAAAACCGGCGAGGAATATCTTCGTTAATAAATAAAAATCGAAGATTTGTGGTGCAGGGAAAAGAAGCAGAAAAGCCCTCAAGGGATTATAGATTCCTGACATGAGATTGGCTGCCAGGGGAGTACCGCATCCTACATAGGGGTTCCAAAGGGGCGGAATGCCGGATTTAATCATTTTTGAGGCAGCTATGGTAGTGGGAACCTCGGTCCATATAAAAGAAGTGGGATCAACTACCGTGTTTCTTCCTTCAGCATGGTATTCATAAGAACCACCTACTGTTGCCATAGGTGAGATGGGGAAAAGGGTCCGATTTCCAAAGAGGATAGGTCTGAAGAAAAAGCAAATCAGCAGTATCAAGATTCCTGATATGAGGATATATTCATTGCTGGCTATTCTTTTTATCTCATTTTTCAACTCGATCTACCTCAAAGAAGAATCTCATAAGGTTTCTTACCCCGATTGACCCCACCTCTTTTAGTCTCAAATTTTCACTTTTCATGTAAGACCAGGCATATCCTATCAGAAAGAGAATTTCAAACAATAGATTAGGCTTCCACTTGATCATTGTTTTTAAAAGTGGCATTAATCTGGGAAATTTTACGCCATAAAAAAATAGTTTTTGGAGGTTTACTAATTCATGCTTATGGGCGGATTTTAAAGGGCTTGTTTTAAAAAAAGAGGAGGGACTATGATCAGCGGACGATTCTAACAAGTGGTGTTTCTCTGCATATTCTCCCAGTTTGGTTCCAGGAAAAGGATAGAATAGAGCACACCAAGGATAGTTGGTTTTAATCTTCATATTGATTTCGACTGTTCTGTAGGCGTCTTCCATTGTCTCTCCAGGGAGCCCTAACATATTGTAAGTACGGTATTTTATTCCATATTTTTTTAACAAATGTGCGGTGTGGAAGATCTGTTGATCAGTAATCTCTTTTTGCAGCAATGAGTTTCTCAAATGTTCCGATCCTGTTTCGATTCCAAAAAACACATTCTTGCAATTGGCTTCACTCAACTTCTTTATAGTAGGCTCATCCACTAAGTCTGCTCTGATTAAACAGATGAAAGGAAGGTTTATCTCCCTGGCATATTTATCTGAAAATTCCTTTACCCACTCTTTGTTGAGGATAAAATTATCATCCTGCATGTATACCGTTCTAAATCCTTTATCCTTATCTCTCACCTCTTTTATTTCCTGGATGAGATTTTCCACACTTCTCTGTCTTAGAAAAGTGCCTTTGCCTTGATAAAGTTTTTTATATTGATGGTTAAAACAAAAGGTGCAATTAAAAGGACATCCCCTGCTTGTTATAAATACCTTTTGGGATTTTCGATAATAGGGATATTTTGAAGTATAAAGGTCTCTGTCTGGAAAAGGTAATTGGTCTAAATCCTCTATCAAAAGGCTCTGTTCATTTTTTATAATCTTCCCGTTTTTCTTAAACCAACAACTTAAGGTGCCGGTTATATCTTCAGCTTGATCAATCTTATTGGCCAAATCTAGTAGGGGATATTCACCCTCGCCCCTGCAGATTATGTCTACCGACGGCTCATTGATAATCTCAGGGAAGAAGGTAGGGTGAGGCCCTCCGAATAGTATTCTGGCAGAAATTTTGCGCTTTAGAATCTCTGCAAATTTTAGTGCCCATTTGTGAATACCTGTAGTGCAAGGAAACCCCACCACATCTGGCCTAAAATCAGCTATTTCTTTTAATGAGCTTTCAATCTTTTTCCCTCCTTTGGGAATGAACATCTCCACTTGGTGTCCATTTTGCTTTAAAATAGAGGATATATACATGATGCCTAGGTATTCGAAGTGTAGGTTTTGCACCAAGGCTATTCTTGCCATTTATTTCCCTGCTGAAAAAGTTTTATCCATTTCCCTTACTAAAGAGGAAAAATTCTCCCGTTTGATTTTGTAAATTGAGGTTTTGTTATTAAGAAATACCTGTGTAAATTGTTTGGGGCATTTTTCTACAAAACTGTGGAGGAGCCGATAGGTCTCTTGGTGAATGTTGCTGACTACTATATAGTCTACACGATTTTGAAGAATTGAGGTAATAACATTGGGAAGAGATTCAAACAGAGGCCAGGTAAGGGTCATTCTATCAGTAAACATAATAAGCCATGGTGCCCTACTGCTCATGATGATACTGTCTTGACTGGTGTGTTCGTTTATCCATTTAATTGCACTGAAAAATTCACTGACAAGTGTTGGGGGATGAAACTGTTTTCTGCGCTCTCTTTTTAGCACGCGTGGGTTAAAAGAGAAATTTACCAAAATAAGGGAGAGTACCAGCAGCCCCAAAATAATTCCTTTTACCATCTCGACCCTCTTCGTTTCCACCTTGACTATCATTTTTTGAAACAGTTCAATACTTCTCTTTATGCCGATAAGAAAATAGTAGAATAAAAAAGGGATCACAGGTGCGAGGAATCTCTGGGGGTGTTGATTAAACCACCAGATGACGCAGGCTATGAGGTAAAAACTGAGATAGTATTCGATAACCGTTCTTCTTTTGACAAAACACCAACAAAAACCGTAAAGAGAAAGCAGCATTATAAAAAGTCTTGATTTTTCGAAGGGAACCTTTTTAACCATAATGTGTGATATGTTCTGGGAATATATCCTGAGGTTGCTTTTTATCTTTTGGGTAAGGTCTTTGAAAGATATTGACTCAGAGTTAATATCATCGGGTACCTTTAAGAAGAATTCTTTCTCGTAACTCAGCACACCTCTATATTCAGGCTGAAAGGGTATGTTCTTATTGATCAGATGGCTCCTGTAAAACCAGAAGCATAAAGGTATGGAGGCAATTAAGCCAACCAGCGCTACTTTTTTTATGTTATTTTTTATGTCTTTGTTAAATAGAAAATAACATAAGAAGGCAATAAACAGGGTTATCCCCATCATCCTGGTGAAAATTGCAGTTAAAAGAAAAATTGATGAGAGAATACCCGTACGTGTAAAATAATTTTTTTCTTCCCTATATTTGGCCATGAAATAAAGTGTATAAAGGGAAAAGAGCATATATGGTATTTCGGATAGAATCCAGGTAGATCCATGCAATAGAGTAGAGGAAAAACCTGTGAGAAGCATAATGAAAAAAGCCATTCTTTCATCGGCAAATTTTTTGAAGAGGGTATAGGAAAGGTAAATAGAACTGATAGTAAGTACAATTATCAAAAAGCGCATTAGCAAAAAGTTCAGGTCAAATAAGGAGATGAGGGGTGAGAGCATGAGGGGAAAGATAAAAGGATATTTGGCGTGGGGCAATCCCATATAGTAGTACCCACTGCCTGCAGCTATTGATTTACCTAAACTTATGTATATCGCACTATCCCAAACTGGTTTCCAGTAATTGTCTAGGGTATAGAGGTAGATTATGGAAAAGGCAGCAATAGAGAGTATATTCTTATATTTTCCTATGGATGTTATCATGTTAACGATTTTTGATTTTGATGGAGTTGAAATTGGTGTTTTATCCTAAAGGATTAAGACTTTCCTTTGCTTTTTTGTCCAAATTAAATTTCTTATTTCCCTTATGGACCATTTGAGATCTTACCAGGAAGATGGATAGTAAAATTAATGGTAGTAAAGTAGAGATGCTTACCAGGGTCCCTATTTTGAATGAGAGTGGAGAGTAGACAAACCTTACGAGATGAGTACCAGGACTTACGAAAGTTCCCCTTACAATCCCGTTGGTCTTGTAAATTGTAGTTTCCCTTCCATCAATAAATGCCTTCCAGCCAGGATAGTAGGTATCACTCAGTATAAGAAAACTTTGACCGGGAGATTGGGTTCTTA
>JAZFSJ010000035.1:0-2477 GCA_036446115.1 Thermodesulfobacteriota bacterium
GGACAGATACCCGCTGTCTCTCCTAAAACACACTCACCGCACTGGATGCAGACCTCATCAAAAACCCCAACCTCTTTCTCTTTTCCTATAAAGAGGGTATCAAGTGCCGGCACCACCGGTTTGTCCAAATGCATGGCAATCGTTTGAACCCCAAAGGCACAGGTCATAATAAGAAGGGCATCAGCACCATTAATGGCATCCACCTTTTCCTCAAGAGCCTCATGGGTCAACTCATCGCATGCCACCGGGATCATCATCCATCCTGTTACCTCCTTTTTCTCCCCCTTTAGCTGATCAATCATCTGTAAGACCTCCGGCTGCCCGCCGGTTCTGGTCATAGTGGTACATGTCCCACAACCTATGATGAAAATCTTTGAGGCAGTATCAAGGAGGTTTAAAATCTCTTCATAAGGTTTTTGCTTGGTAATTGATCGAATCATTATTCTTTTCTCCTTTAACCCAGAATTTACAGCAGCCATCTACTACGGCTTGTAAATCCTTGCTGCAACGCTTGTTTATTGCTTTGAAACACCTGTGCTTCTCACAGGGGCGCAAAGGGAAACTATCGGCACGTGCGTGCCTCTCTTATTTCACCCTCCAGGTGAAATAAAACTACCCGTTGCACGTGTAGTCGTTTACGACATGATTTTGCTCCTCAACATAATTATTATTATGCCTGCGTCACAAAATCACTCCAACTACGCGTTTCGCTTCGGTTTACGGCGCCTCGCTACGATGCCTACTGTAAAATCTGGGTTCAACTATTCCTTACTTAATTTCTATTCTTCCAAATCACATCTAAGACAGCGTCTGGCCTCTTCACAGGCCTTTTCTTCAGTAAAGCCCAGCTCGATTTCGCGGAAATCATGGACACGGTCTTCAGGAGGCGCGGTAGGCATTTTTACTCTGGGTTTTTCTTCCTCAACATCCTTAAGTTCCTCCTCTACTGTCTCAGATGGTACTTCCTCTCTCTCATCGACAAACAGAACAGGTGTTTTATCATCCTGAAGGTATTTATCAATTGCAACGGCACTTCTTCTACCCGCTGCAATGGACTCAATAACATAAGTGGGGCCGGTTACAAAATCTCCACCTGCAAAAATGCCGGGGATATTGGTTGACAGGGTGTTTTTATCTACCACCAGTGTCTCCCACCTCGTTCTCTCCAGTGCACTATCCGGGGGGAGAAAGGATAGATCCGGGGCCTGGCCCACCGACATAATGACAGTATCTGCAGGGAAAAATCCCTCGCTATCAGGAATGTAGGAAGGATTAAACCGCCCCTCTTCATCAAAAACAGAGGAAACTGCCAGGGTCTCAATCCCCGTTACCTTTTCATCTTCCGATAAGACCCTTTTAATCCCCAGCGAGTGGTGTATGAAAATACCCTCATCAATGGCCTCCTCAACCTCTTCATCAAAGGCCGGTATCTCTTCTCTCGATTCCAAACACACTATGTGGACCTCCCGCTGCCCCTCACCATCCCAGGAAAGTCTCAATGCAGATCGTGCCACATCAAATGCCACATTACCTCCACCCACCACCACTATTTGCCTTCCCACATAAATCTCCTTCTCTAGTTTTACATCTCTTAGGAAAGACAGGCCGTAATAAAGCCCTTTAAGTCCCTCATCTTCTCCCGGTATTCCAATCCTTTGACTTTTTTGTGCTCCACAGGCAATAAATAGTGCACTGTATCCCTGCTTTTTAATGTCTTCCAAAGTAAAGTTAACATTTATTGGTGTATTATATTTTATTTCAACCCCTCGTTGCTCAATATATTTGATTTCATTTTGGACCACGGCTTTTGGCAGGCGAAATTCAGGCACCCCTACCATCAACATACCTCCCCCTACAGGAAG
Source organism: Thermodesulfobacteriota bacterium (assembly GCA_036446115.1). Taxonomy (GTDB): domain Bacteria; phylum Desulfobacterota; class WTBG01; order WTBG01; family WTBG01; genus JAZFSJ01. Next base: position 1,863 of record JAZFSJ010000035.1, read on the forward strand.
TGCCTCGAAAACCGTTACTGGATAACCCATTCTGGCCAGGTAAAAAGCACAGGTGAGCCCAGTGGGACCTGCACCTATAATGGCGACCTTATGCCCCTTTGTCTTGAGGAAGGGGGGAGGAGGTTTTTCTGCTATTTCAAAATATCTATCTGCGGCAAACCTCTTCAAAGATCGTATTGACACAGGCTCATCAAGTTCACCCCTGCGGCATTTGATTTCACAGGGATGATGGCAAATGCGACCACAAATTGCAGGAAAAGGGTTTCTCTCCCTGACAACCTCAGCCGCCTCTACATAATCTCCCTTGGCAATAGCCGCAACATATTTGGGAACGTTGGTACCCACGGGACAGGTGTGGTGGCAGGCCGATATCACCAGAGATTCACACACCGCCCCCGGGCATCTCTTCTCTTTTATATGTGCCTCGTACTCATCCCTGAAATACTTAATGGTGGAGAGGACCGGTTTTGGACAGGTCTGCCCCAGCCCACAAAGTGCGCTTTGCATCACTGCTTCCCCAATCTGTATCAACATATCAACATCGCCCTCGCGACCGCGCCCCTCTGTAATCCTGGTCAATATTTCAAGCATCTGTTTTGTCCCCAGGCGGCAGGG
>JAZFSJ010000036.1:0-3404 GCA_036446115.1 Thermodesulfobacteriota bacterium
CAATTGGCATTGGATCTTCAAAACACTAACAACATATGGAAACATTGTTTTACAGTCTTGATGCTCGATTTCTTGCCCCGTGAATCGCTAAAAATTGAAGATCTCAACTCAACATTATGGCAGCAATCTTTTTCATTAAAAGTTGATTATGAATTTTGGGGATACCTTGCCATAACAACTACTTTTGATTAGTTCATTTCGATTACATATATCCTAAATTTCACAAAAAATCAAAAAGCGATCCATTTCTGATTCTTATTCAAAATCAACTACTCTTTAATAATTTTGGTGAGGCTTCAACTTCAATGTAAGCCCCTCAATATCAAGTATCACCGCTTTACTACCTTGTGTTAAAGGAACATCACAAACAGCCCTCCATAGCTCTCCATTGACCAAAACTTGGCCTTCGGTTTTGTTCCATCGTTTAATTTCGACAACTTTTCCAATCATGCCCATCACACCATATTTAGATTTTTTCCTTCCTTTTAAAATAAACCAGAATAACGGGATAAATACATGTTCAATCAGCTCAAAGACAATAAAACATATTATTATTGTGATTATTATGGTTTCCAGCATGAATCACCGGCCAAACATTCTCATCTCTTTAACAACACATTTCATTTCATGATACTGTATTTCTTCAAATTGGATCTTATGTATGTCCAATGCAAAATTATATGTATTACAATCGTGATCATAAATATCAATGCAGTCCATTCATGAATTGTAATAAGGAAATGTCTGACGGAAACTAATACACTTCCCCTTGCTTCATATCCTCTAGGTAATACAAGCCAGTTTAACAGGCCGGTGATGCTTAACAAAATGAAAAGAATAAAAGACAAAACATTGACTGTCCAAAGCTTAAAGGCTTTCTTGCTATTCATAAGTTTTCACCTGGGAATAAAGAAAAGGGTCTTATAGATTAGCTGATTATTTTCACACTGTATCGATCTCAATTGAACAAATCGGTTATAGTATCAGGTCAGCTCAATAAGAGATGTTTCACAATTGAAACTGATTCGAGATATAGAACAGATTTCAGAGGAGAATCTATATTAAATCCAATATTATAAGAAAGGTTATATGTCAAATTATAAAATGTTAACCATTTCAAATAGTTATATACTACATTGTGGTATTAAATGTTGGAAGGAATTGATGGAAAGGAGAGATGTGGTTGATTACAAATTACCAAAAGCACAGCCTGAAGCCAATTCTTGTTTTATGCATATATCATCAAAACGAAAAGGGCAAACCCTCAAAATTAGATTTGCCCCTATTGAAAAACGATATCACAAGTTCAGAACCCATTTTCAAAACGACGGATACAGTCGAGTAACGCAGGGGAATCTCACCTCCACGTCCTCACAGATCCGTGCATGACAGTCTCCCGTCAAACGGCTCCTATCGTCCAACCAAAACGGCTTTGCCTTACTCAATGGCTCCTCCCATTATATGGTGATCACATTGTTAAGCTGGTCAATGCAACCCCTTCGCTCCACCTCCATTACAGAGACTTAATCACTAATACGGGTTGCTCCGCCCCCGTGGCTCGCATCGGTACTCTCACTCTTGTGGGTCTTTCACTTGAGTTTCTCCCTTAACATCGAACCGACAGGTTCCCACGTTCCGCACAAAAGCCTAAATCAAGTTCATGCCATCTTTATGCCGGACGCCGCCCAGGCAGTAAACAGGTTTCCCCTGAGCTTATCCTGGAGACCTGCTAGCACCCCAGTTTTGACGCCATCTCTGATATTTCGACACCTCATCAATGGTTCGCTTGTGCTCATCTCCTTGATCCTCACCTGACATAGTCTTTTGCCATGCCTTTTCCTCAACGCTCACCACAAAGGCTCTTTACCGATGCAGCTTGAGGTGGTTTGAAGCCTGCTCCTGCAAGCCGGCTCCGAGGGGCCTACCCTCATCTTTTGTGCAGTTGTGCACACTTCTAATTTATATTCAAAAGTGCGCTCGTGGCGCACTAGCAGAAATCACAAGTTTTGCGTTTAATCTCTCTAACCACAGATTCAGGGCTTTTACTGGTTTTAGGTTCCATCTGGTCCTCCTTTCACGATCTCAATTATAAACTAAAACCGTCTCTTTTCTATCCCTTATATCTGTCCACTTTCCTTTGAAACGCTACATAGCATTAATTGCAGGGTCATCAAAATGCCATATGGTTCATCCGTTGTTAGGCTCAGAGTTCCTCTCATGAATTTTTGAAAATCACAGCCAATAGCGTTTAGGTCACTCCTGCCTTCCTCAGACCCTCAATATAGTACTGCATGTCATCAACGTCAGCGATGAGGTGCGTTGAGCGTACGAACTCCGTTGAGAAATCCGAGCGTTGTGTGCGCAACTGTTCCAGGCTACTATGAGCCTCCTCCAGCCTGCCGAGATGACCCAGCGCTGATATAAGCACTGCATATCGCGACCACTGGAATTTGGGTTGTCGCAACGCCTTCTTTGCCCACTGGATCGCCTCCTCGTAGTTGCGCATGAAAAAATGGGCATCTGCCATCCGGACGAGGAATGACCCCATGTTTGGATCCCGTGGACTCAGTCTAATCGCCGTTTCCAGATGCTGAATCGCTTGCTGTGCTCTCCCGCTAAAAACCAGTGCAGCACCAACGCCGTAGTGCCCCCATGCAAGGCTTGGATTCAGTTCGAGAGCTGTTTCGAGCTCCGAAATAGCCTGATCATGCTCCCGTCTGGCGTAGTGAACTCGACCCAAAGTGCAGTGAGCACCCGCATCCTCGTTATCCAGCTCGACAGCCTTGCTTGCAGCCACCAGTGCCTCCTCACGGTCCCGCTCGGACGAATCCGAATGGCCGTAAACCAAGGAAAAGTAGTAAGCCTCCGCCAATCCGGAGAACGCTGCTCCTAAGCTATGGTCGAGTTCTACAGCACGGCGAAATAGCCGCTTCGCTTCCTCTAGATCTTCCTTGGTGTAGTGATAGAGGTGCCACAGACCACGCTGGTACAAATCCCACGCATCCAGATTCTCCGGCCGTTTTGCCTTCGCCCGCTTCCGTTCCGCCTTTCCGAGCTCTGGCTCAACAGCGCCCACAATAGTCTCGGCAATCTCATCCTGCAAGGCAAAGACATCCTCATACTCCCTGTCGTAGCGGCTTGCCCAAACATGCTTTCCCGTGTTGCCATCGATAAGCTGAGCCGTAACCCTGATCCGGTCACCTGCTTTTCGAACGCTTCCTTCTAGGACGTATTTCACTCCGAGTTCTTTGGCCACCGCACGCACGTCTACGGAGCGATCCTTGTAAGCAAACGTCGATTGGCGAGCGATAACGAAGAACCACCGAATTCTTGAGAGTGCGGTGATAATGTCTTCCGTCACGCCGTCAGCGAAGTACTCCTGCTCTTGGTCGGCGCTCATGTTC
>JAZFSJ010000037.1:0-7928 GCA_036446115.1 Thermodesulfobacteriota bacterium
TGAAACTTCACGATCACTGAGATGATCGCGTACGCCGGGCGTGGCATTATAAGGAGCATATAATCCCCATAATTAGAGATTCTGCGTCTTGTGACATTTTCCTGCCTTTGCTTACTTGCCTATACGCGGTTCAGTTCACCATTTTATCAATAATTGCTTAAGGTTAAATCTTTTCTGGTGCCTTGGCGTAAAGTTAGGGTACATGTATTGCTGTGCTTCTGATAGAGCGCAATAATTGATAAAACGCTATTCTATGTAGTGTAAACTTTTTGGTATGATTCCCGACATACAATATATTGTATAGCAAAGAAAAAAGCAGAGCCATAATGACCCTGCCTTTATTCTACAATGAAAAATAAATGATTGAGCAAGTTATTTGACAGCTTTGCTCAGTCCAGAACCAGCTTTGAATTTAGCAACCTTTCTGGCTGCTATCTTTATGGATTTCCCAGTTTGAGGATTCCTGCCGGTCCTGGCTTTCCTCTTGGAAACAGAAAAAGTACCAAATCCTACTAATGAAACTCTGTCTCCCTTCTTCAATGCTTTGGTTATTCCATCAATAACACCATCCAAAGCCCTACCTGCAGCTGCCTTTGTGATTTTAGCATCTTTAGCTACTTTTGCTACAAGTTCTGCCTTTGTCATTACGTTCCTCCTTTCTTTTTATGTTTTTACTTCATGATAGAAGAATTTTATAAACATTACTCGATGATTTATAGTATAGTTCTTTTTTTCTGTTTCATAGAGGCTGCACTCAAGAGAGTCCTCATTGCTATTGCAGTTCTTCCCTGTTTACCAATAACCTTTCCCATATCTTCCTTCGCTACACTCAACTCAATAACCAAAGTTCTTTCACCCGTCACCTCCGTAACTTTAACCGCATCAGCCTGATCAACCAGTGATTTCGCAATAGATTCGATCAATTCTTTCATCTTCCTATCCTCTGCGCTAAGTACGTTAAATTTCTCAAGCTGAAAAACCACTGCATTTCCGGCTTACAACCTCTCAAGAGTTCTGTTACTGATCAAGTCTCTAAATCTCTTTTAGAAAACACCCCTCCTTTTTAAAATTAAAGGTTTAATAAATAAACCCCACCTTCTCAGAATCAAAATTTAAAAAAGTGGGGTTATTACTTGCTTGCTAATGCTAGCATGGGGTTTTGGTAATGGCATTCCAACAGCCGACAAGATCTGTTCAAGCCAGCTAAAGATATTATTTCTCCGAACTGTAGCACGTAGCCTTCTCATCCTGCTCTTCTGTTCATCCTTTTTCATATAATAAGCCTTATGGATCTGGTCTGCGACTGCTTCAACATCTAAAGGGTTAACCAAAAGAGAATATTTTCCCAACTGCTGGGCAGCACCTGTAAACTCACTTAAAATGAGAACACCTTCTGTTTTTATCCTAGAAGCACAGTACTCCTTGGCTATAAGGTTCATCCCGTCTCTCAGAGGAGTAACGAGGGCTATCTCGCACGCCCGATAGTAAGCTACGAGCTCTGAACGAGAAAGACTTCTATGAATATAGTTAATAGGCACCCAATCGTGATAGGTGAATCGTCCGTTGATCTTTCCTACCGTCTCGTCAATGGTGCATTTCATTTCTTGATACTCTTTGACATCGGCTCGACTGGGGACAACAACCTGAACGAGATTTATCTTCTCGTGCAACTCAGGATGCTTCTCTAAAAGGATCTCAAAGGCTTTTAGACGCTCCAAAATACCCTTGGTATAATCCAGACGATCCACCCCTAAAACTAACTTCCTTTCAAGCAATCGTTCATGTATGTACCAGGCCTCATCGGCTACTTCTGCAGAGGAAGCAAGCTGATTAAACCCATCAAAATCTATGCTAATGGGAAAAGCACCCACACGAGTAACTTTCCCATTATGTTCGATCAATTGATATCGCTGGGGACCCTTTCTAATCACAGCAGGAAAGAGTCTCCTGACACAACGGACGAAATTCCATCGGTCGCGCTCAGTCTGAAATCCAGTTAGGTCGTAGTGTAAAATCCCCTCAATGATTTCTTCTCTCCACGGTAGTCGCATGAAGAGATCCCAGGGCGGAAAGGGGATGTGTGTGAAGAAAGCAGTCTTGCGCCTGACTCCTAGCTCGGCAAGATACTTTCCCACAAGAAGAAGATGGTAATCATGTACCCAGATAAGATCGTCTTTACCACTATTTTTCACTATAGCTTCCGCAAATTTTTGATTTACTTTACAGTACATATCCCAATTTTCTGGTTGAAATTGACAACGGTCCAGAAAATCATGAAACAAAGGCCACAAGGTAGTATTACTAAATCCTTCATAGTAATGTTCCACTTCCTGACTTGTGAGGGAGATAGGCTTTAAAGAATAACCAATTCTTGCTGATTCCTTCTTAAAAATTTCTGTATGAGACTGACTGCTTTTATCACCATCCCACCCAATCCAGGTACCTCCCCGGTCACGGAGAACTGGTGCAAGAGCAGTTACTAATCCACCAGAGCCTGAAACAAGTTTTGACTTTTTCCCTACTCGAGTAATCCGTACAGGAAGCCGATTGGAGACAATGACGATATTGCCTTTTCTCTTACTCATAAGAATTTAGTATTGTATGAGTTTTAGTTGATGTAATAAAATTAAAATTCCTACTTCTGCGTTAATATGGTTGAGGTAGCCTTACCCACTTCCTCTTCTTCCGATTAACTAAGAAGACTATATTCTCCCATTTAATCATTTTTAATACAATGCAAAAAGTGAGTTTTTTGTAACAGGAGAGGTGTTTCTTCTTGAGATGCGCCGATTAAAACCGGCAGGATGGTGGGAATGCAAAAGTCCTGCAATGAAGGTTTAGCCAACCACATTGGCCCTTTCCAAGTACCGATATACGATATCAATAATCATCAAGGGCTTGGGTAGGATTTGTCATTTTTGCGAGTTAATTTAGTTTCACCTGCACAACGAAGTGTTAATAATTTCGGCTTTCTGATTGGTGTCCTTTATGGTAGTAGTATTGATTTTTAGTGGGCAGAGAGGAGATACAATATATAGTCTATTCGGATAAAAGAAAGGCAGAGCCGAAACCCTTGGTCAAAATAGTATGGAGTCCCCGGATTTCGGATTTTAGCTTGGATAAACTAAATGGGCAATCCACGCCCCCAACCCTACCAGGAAAAACTGTCCGTCGGCAAAAATGTTGAACAGGGTGGCATAGTCTGAGGTAATGGAGTGGTTCCACTTCATGAAAAGCCACAGGTAGAATATCACCGGGATTTGGAACAGGAAGGCCACGGTATGCGGACCCGGCCACGGATACTTAGGAAACACATAAACCAAGGAGAAACAGATAATCACAGTTGTTAAAAGCCCAAGGGAAGCATATATTGTTTTCCGTACTCTTTTTTCGCCAATTATGGTCACCAGCGTTTCCCGTCCCATTATTCTGTCACCTTCGATATCCTTAAGGTCGAAAATCAGGGACCGGAGATAGGCGAGAAAGAATACCCATAAAAAGAAAAGGACCATGCCGGGTGTCGGTACAAAGGTCTGCTGGATGGCATGGGGTATAAATGTGATCAGCACCGCCCAAGCGATGGCCACAAAAAGTTCGCGGGAAGTCGGAATGTCCTTGAGGTTAGTGTACCTGAAGAAGCGGCGCAACGGTGCAGGCACAATGGAGAAATGGTACAGGCATCCCGCAAAGGTAGGAATGAGCATGAGGCAGAACAGAGTTCCGCTGTTTATATAGCTTATCACGAGCAGCAGGCAGATACACATAACCGCCAGCAGCATGAGCTTGCGGCTGTGGGCTTCATAGAACAGGTAGCGGCTTATCCCGAGGTGCTGGATCATCTCTATACTGGTAAGGCTGTTCCAGAGATACATCGACATAAGATACAGAAAAGCCAGGGATGCGCCTGTGGCGGTAAACGGAAACCCCTGCAGGTAGCATGAGGCATAATAGGCGGCCACGGCCGCAAAGGCAACAATGACGTTCAGGTTGGCAAGGACTCCAAAAAACTGCCATATTATGTTGGGCAGGCTTATCTTTTTTGTTCTGGCAAGAAACCTCACATGTTCAGCCACCCGGTTTATCATCCAGTTCGGGGTTGAGGCGCCGGCGGTAATGCCTACGGTCCGGCAATCCTTAAGAGGCTCCCAGTCTATCTCACTTTCAGTTGCAACATGCTGGAAATGGGGGGCGAACCGGCCGGATATTTTTGCCAGCCGCAAGGTGTTGGCGCTGTGCCTGCCGCCGACAACAATCATGGCATCCATTTTTGAAGCCAGCTCTCTTGTCTCCTTCTGGCGCCCGTCGGTTGCCGAACATACCGTCTTTTTCACTTTGAGAGTTGAATCCCGGTATTTCTCCTTCATCCGTTCGGTAATTTCATCAAATGTCATCCCGTCAAAGGTGGTCTGAGATACAAGGCATACTTTCTCAAACTCCGGCAGCTTATCAACATCCCCGGGCGTCTGAACAAGCCGGGCTGACTCACCTGCATAGCCTATTAGCCCGAGCACTTCAGCGTGTCCCTCGTCACCGACAAGTACAATATTAAAACCTTCTGTTCTGTGTTTATGGATTACCTTGTGGACTGTTTTGACCTTGGGACATGTTCCGTCAATGATCCTGTATCCCTGCTGCTCGTAATATGCCTGCATCTCCGGGGGTATTCCATGGGCACGGATAAGAATTGTAGCCCCAGCTGGGGGCAGTTGGTCCTCATCGAGTATCTCCACCCCTCTCCCCTTAAGCATTTCCACTGTCTGAGTGTTGTGAATAAGGGGTCCGATGGTAAATATCTTCGAGCTACTGGTTGATTGATCCACGGCAAGATCAACGGCCCTGCGAACACCCATGCAGAAACCGGCGTTTTTAGCGACTGTGACTTTCATATCCCATGTTTTTCAGCATACATGATACTTTAGATAATATTATTTATTTAAATAATAATTTATCATAAGTAGCCAATTATCCAAAGAATATATTTCAGCACCAATAGCCGGATAGGTTGTTTTTATAAATCATCCTTTCTTTTTACAGATTGTTAAATAGGATTTACCTTCTCTATTTCACTCCTCCAATCAAACCCAAAACCCCATCAATCCGTATTGATTGACAAGGGAAAAATATTTTTTTGAAAGAGTAGATAATGATTCTTACTGCAAGGCTCTGGCCACTAAATATGGGGGCATTAAAATGGAAGGGTTTACTAAACACTTCTTGCAATAGATAACAGTGCGATTTTATTAGAATATTATGCACCCTACGCAACGAAGTGTTGATAATGACGGCTTTCAATTGTTGAGAACCAAAGAAAAAAGCAGAGCCTTAACCCTGCCTTTTAGAAAACTCATATAAATGAAAAATCTGTCATTGACACACTAGGGGGATCTGACCACTGTCAAGTTAAGTACTGTTCAGGACAATTTAACATAACTCAAAGAATGATTCTATACCAAGATGCCTAATGAATTTCTTTGCTTGTTTATTCAATGAATCAGTACCTCCAATGTATATCCAGTCATCAATACTCCCCATAAAGCAAAACCGCTCTGTTGTAAATAATCTCTTTTTATTGTCTTCCAAGATGAATCTCATTATCGGTGAATATGTAGCACTTCTCATAACGTATTCCTCTATTTTCGATTTACTAGTAAAGGGGAATAAATCTGCCAGCCCTTCAAGGTCTTGATTAATTTCATATACCGTTATAATGTTTTTCTTTGCCTCATATTTATAATGATGGGGTTTTTTTTGCTTTTGTAATTCTTTTTTGATTATTTTCAGTTCTTCATCCAAGATTATTTTTAGTTGAATCTTTCTCAAAAATACCTGGGAGTTTACATTTTCGTATATTTCATATCTCTGCGGAATATTTTGAGCAAGATTCCCGTTCTTCTTGCTTGAAAAGAAATACTTATCATTTCCTTTTTTGGTTTTTCCAATGTGCAGGTAATATAATTTGCCTGATCTACTTGTATATTCAACGCTCATTTATTATTTTTTTACCCTCTCTTTTTTTTGCCTAACGCTTGGCATAAGAGGCGGGCGGATATAAATACAAACCTTGGAAAAGACACGACTACCTAAACAAGGATGTAATGCTTGAAACCGCATGATGTAGCCCGTCCTTCTTAATGCCTTTGTTAGACCTCCATCCACTAATCGGGTTCACGAATCTCAAGCGTAGGTCTCTTTTCCAGCTCGTTGTCAGGCACAAACGTAATCCTCATTCCCCAGCCTGAGTAAGTAGAAAGAAGTCTTCCGAACTCCCTCAAGGTCAATTCCTTATCATCAATGTAGACAAAGACTTCATCATCAAGGCCGTCGCCTGCCACTATACAACGCAACACGTCACCTCGTGGAGTCCACTGGTCGCCTTCTGCAAAATATTTTATTTGTGGTTGGCCCGGCGGCACTTCAATTGCTACATGCTCATACGCAGCAGCTAGCATGTCTCTTGTCTCGATGGACTTATTAAAGAGCTCCAAAATCTGGCCATCAGTCATTACTTCAATCTCAGTGTTCAGCCTGAAATGAGTCGTCGCCACATCAGGGTTGCGGTACTTAATGATCGCAGTATCACCTTTCCTATTAATGGTAACTTCATCTAATGTAGCGCGATATGGTTTCTTCTTCCTCATTGGTATACCTCATAAAAACGCTGGTCTAACATTTAGTATGCTGAGTTCACCTATATTCAATATATAAGAGCTCTTAATTTGGCAATATTTATTTGTAGGACTACCTTTTTGATGGGGTAAGTATAGGAAATAATCTTTTGTACGTCAATAAAAATGGCTGCATGATTTTTGCGTAGCACTGAGAACCTCAGACTGTGATTTATATAAGAAGTAAAGGTTTTTTCGCCATTATCGAAGGTAGTTTTCAGGTAGGCGTTTACTGTAAGATACATCACGAAGTGTTAAATATTTCGGCTTTCTGATTGGTGCCCTTTATGGTAGTAGTGTTGAATTTCAGTGGTCAGTGGGGAGACACAACATATGGACACCTCATAACAAAATAGGCAGAGCGGTAGCAGCCAGTAAGGCCGCAATTCAGCGGGTGAAAGTCCCGCCGTGTCAATTTCCCGATTCAGACATGTAGCGATACCACGGTTCATGATGGGTAACCACAGGTTCATTGCGTGGCGTAAAAGGCCTGGCCACCCTGAGGATATATATGTTCTCAGCAGTGGGTGCAATCTGGGGGTCTAGCAAGTATGGGAGCCTGAACATAACGGAATGACTGCAGCCTCGTAATTTTTCCGTCGTTGAAGTTGCATTGCGACGATTATATAGCGCGCCGAACTTCTGCTCTGTAAGGTGAGGTCGCAGCCTTTCGGGAAGAAACGGGAAAGAGCACCGAAAGGGCGCTACGGGGTAGGGGTCCAGGCACCTATACAAGAATTGCGGAGATAACACTGGGAAGGGCCAACTTCCAGCAAGGGCTAACGGCAACCTGCAAAGACCTTTTGAAATAGTCTGAAAGCGAAGTCAAAAGGAGGATTTTGGTCTGTCGCATGAGCACATAGGAGCTATGAAGGAAGAGTAACGCCTTCTGATGTGGTGCGAGATAGCACACCGTAAGAGGTAACACCTTGAGCGGGCAAAGGTGCTCTGGGCATCTGGCGGGTTTTGGATGGGTCAACCAGGAATGGGAGGAACCTCATCAAACAGACCTATGCCTGCATGTAAACCGTGGTCGAGAGGGGTGTATATGAGTTAGCATTTAAGCTTCATCAGCCAAGGGAAGGCAGCAGGAGGAAATTGCCAGGGTCAGAACCGGACTCGGGAAATCCGACCGTCCGGGATCGTAGGGGGGCTTGCGGAAACGTGGGCTATGGAGAAGGCTAAACGGGCACGTAAAGCGGAAACGCCGAAACAGCCAAACTTTCACCTAAGGTCAGGCGCGCCGCATTTCTATCCCGACCG
>JAZFSJ010000038.1:0-19911 GCA_036446115.1 Thermodesulfobacteriota bacterium
TTAAAAAAACTCACAGCCGACAGAGTACTTGATCCAAAAATACTTTTAGATGAAATAGAAGAAGAGGTTGTTTTTTTAGGTGATGGGGTGGAAGCGTATGGAGACATAATGAGTAGTACGCTTAAAGAAAAAGCGATTTTTGCACCTTTGCATCTTAAGTATCCTAAAGCATCATCTATTGCCCAGCTTGCGCTAAATAAGTTTGAAAATAACGAGTTAATGGATTCTGATCTTACCTCGCCTATCTATGTGAGAAAGCCTGAGGCAGAAGTAAGATACCGCTCATGAAACGGGTGGCTTTGTTTTACCCTGACTTTGAGAAACAACCTGGACGAGCTTGGCCAAGGCGGTCACGCAGGAAACACGAAAGTGCTAATGTTTCCTTTTGCGACCCAGTGCAACCAGGCTGTGTCATAATTATTATCAGCAAAATCATGACCGCCTATATTCCTCTGTAATAAATTATTTTCCCCGAAAACTGGCTTTAAAAATGTCAGTTTTGAATTGTGACACAGCCAGGGAGCACTGGGTTTTCAAAGCAATCAACTAAATGGAAGGAGAAAAGATAGAATATTGACATCTATGGAAGATTATTATATTTTTAGTATATAATTTATCTAATATTAAAAGGGGTATGAGATAAATGGAAGAAAAGGACAAATTGTTAATTGAGAAGCACATTGGAAGTGACGAGGAATTAAGGAAGTATGTAGAAGAACACTTACTCTTGGAGAAGAAATTGGAGAAATTTAATAAGAACGTACATCTCACTGCAGATGAAGAAGTTGAGGAGAAGAAGATAAAAAAAATGAAACTAGCAGGAAGAGATAAGATTGAAATGATTTTAAAAAAGTATCGCTGATGAAAATATACTAATAGGAGATATTGTGAAAGGAAAAACAGGAGCCCAAATATTTTTTGAAGGGCTGAAGAGGGAAGGGGTAACTGATATTTTTGGTTTTCCAGGCGGAGCGGTACTGGATATTTATCACGAGTTTAAAAACTACACTATCAAGCATATACTTGTGAGACATGAACAGGGTGCAGTGCATGCAGCTGACGGTTACGCAAGGACTACTGGAAAAGCAGGAGTATGCCTAGTAACATCTGGTCCTGGTGCAACCAATACGGTAACGGGGATTGCTACTGCTTATATGGATTCTGTTCCCATTATTGTTTTTACCGGTCAGGTTCCCACTATGCTCATAGGCAACGATGCCTTTCAAGAAGCTGATATTGTGGGAATTACCCGTCCCTGCACCAAACATAACTATCTGGTTAAGCATGTGGATGACATAGCACTCACCATAAAAGAGGCTTTTCATATAGCTCAAAGTGGAAGACCTGGCCCTGTACTGGTTGATCTTCCCAAGGATGTAGTAAAAAGTATCACTAACCTACATTCTCCTGAACATCTTCAATTGCAGGGATATAAACCAACTTACTCCGGTCACCTGAGACAGGTCAAACGGGCATTAGAAGAAATACTGGAGGCTAAAAAACCTGTCATCTATGCAGGAGGGGGAATCATAACTTCCAATTCCTCAAGGGAATTGAAAGATTTTGCTCATAAACTACAGATCCCTGTTACCACTACCCTTATGGGTCTGGGGGGATTTCCTGGCACTGATCCTCTTTCTTTAGGAATGCTGGGGATGCATGGTACCTATAGAGCTAATATGGCAGTTACCAATTGTGATCTTTTGATTGCCATGGGTGCCCGTTTTGATGATAGGGTCACCGGGGATGTAAGCAGGTTTGCACCCTATGCAAAAATTATCCATATAGATATCGATCCTACTTCCATAAGTAAAAATGTTCGAGTAGACACACCAATTGTTGGAGATTTAAACGATATCTTGAAAAGGTTCATATCTCTGCTTGCAGGGGTTAAAAAAGCAAATTGGAAACCAAAGAGAAAATCATGGTTTGCCCAGATTGAAAAATGGAAGAGTAAACATTCCCTAGATTATAAGCAAAAAGATGTGATCAAACCCCAATATGTTGTTGAGAAATTGTATCAATTAACCAAAGGAAAGGCTATCATAACCACCGAGGTAGGGCAGAACCAGATGTGGGCAGCTCAATACTACAGCTTTGACCAGCCAAGAAAATTCCTTACCTCGGGAGGTTTAGGCACTATGGGATATGGTTTTCCTGCGGCTATTGGTGCTCAGATTGCCTTTCCTAAGGAGACCGTTATCGATATCGCAGGTGACGGAAGTATCCAGATGAATATCCAGGAATTGGCAACTGCAGTGAATTACGGTTTACCTGTAAAGGTTGCAATACTGAACAACGGTTATCTGGGAATGGTTCGGCAGTGGCAAGAACTGTTTTACGATAAAAACTATGCGGCAACCCCCCTTTCGACTGCACCGGACTTTGTGAAGCTGGCAGAAGCCTATGGTGCTATGGGTCTAAGGGCAACCAAACCAAAGGATGTTGTCCCAGTTATAAAAAAGGCGTTGCAGTCTAAAAAAACTGTTCTTATGGATTTTATCGTGGAACCCGAAGAAGGCGTGTATCCCATGGTTCCAGCGGGAGCAGCGATTGATAAGATGTTACTCTTATAGGTTATCGTATTCCCTCAATGAAGTGGCTATACAATTTGGTAATTATCTCATATATGAGAGGTCGTGATGAAACATACTATTTCACTACTGCTTGAGAACAAACCGGGTGTGCTTTCAAGAGTAGCCGGTTTATTCAGCGGGAGGGGCTTTAATATTGAAAGTCTCTCTGTTGCTGAGACTATTGACCCAAAAATATCTAGGATGACAATACTCACTACCGGAAATGACCAAATACTGGAACAGATATCCAAGCAACTTAATAAATTGATTAATGTCATCAAGGTAGTTGATTTTAAGAGCAATGAATATGTGGGGCGTGAGCTTGCATTAATCAAGGTTTCGGTTAATGAAGGAACCCGTTCTGAAGTTCTAAGCATCGTTGATGTCTTCAGAGGAAAGGTTGTAGATGTGAGTGCAGAAAGTTATACTGTAGAAATTACGGGTGATAAAAATAAGATTGAGGCAATTATAGATCTCTTTCGTCCTTTGGGGATTAAAGAAATCGCCAGAACTGGAAGTGCAGCACTTATTAGAGGCAGCAAGGCAAAAGCCTCTAAAGGGAAAAAGACTAATTATTCAAAAAAGTAATATACATTATTCGCTCACAGCACACATTTTAATAAGAGGAGGATAGATAATATGGCAATTATCAATTTTGGAGGCGTTAAAGAAACGGTGGTGATGCGGAAAGAGTTTCCTATGACAAAGGCACGTAGAGTTCTGAAAAAGGAAACAATTGCGGTTATTGGTTACGGAGTACAGGGACCAGCGCAGTCTTTGAACATGAAGGATAATGGCTTTAGGGTGATAGTTGGCCAGTCAAAAAAGTTCAAAAAGGATTGGAATAGAGCAATAAAAGACGGATGGAAACCTGGGAAAACCCTATTTGATATAGATGAAGCGGCACAAAGAGGAACAATAATTGAGATGCTTGTCTCTGATGCTGCCCAGAAGGCGATCTGGCCTATCATCAAGAAAAATCTTCAAAAAGGTGATGCCTTATTCTTTTCACACGGCTTTTCGATTGTCTATAAAAACCAGACCAAAGTAATTCCTCCTAAGGATGTTGATGTTATTATGGTTGCTCCAAAGGGATCAGGCACATCACTGCGTCGAAATTTCCTCTCAGGTGCAGGTGTCAATGCCAGTTTCGCAATAGAACAGGACGCCACAGGCAGGGCAAGGGAACGCTGTGTCGCTCTTGGTATTGCCATTGGAGCGGGGTATCTCTTTCCCACCACTTTCAGACAAGAAGTATACAGTGATTTAACTGGTGAGCGGGGAGTTTTAATGGGTGCACTCGCAGGCATAATGGAGGCACAGTATGAGGTTTTGCGCAAGAATGGTCATAGTCCGAGCGAGGCATTCAACGAAACGGTTGAAGAACTTACCCAGAGTCTAATAAGGCTGGTAGATGAAAACGGTATGGATTGGATGTATTTAAACTGCTCAGCCACAGCCCAACGTGGTGCCCTTGATTGGAAGCCAAAATTCAAGAAGGCCGTGATGCCTGTTTTTAAAGAAATTTATAAAAGAGTAAAAACGGGTGCAGAGACACGTCGCGTACTCTCTGCCTGTGGAGGAGCCAACTATCAGGAACAGTTAGCCAAGGAACTGGGTGTTATGGCTCATTCCGAAATGTGGATGGCAGGCAAGGCAACACGTGCTCTTCGTCCAAAAGAATCAGCGAAAAAAATATCAAAGGCCACTAAAGGAATTGCTGGAAGAAAAAGGAATTAGCCTATAGTATAGGTTATTTCAAAAAGAAAAAACATACGAGAGAATTGTTATGAGAAGGGGAAGAGGTAAGCGACAGATAAAAAGAGGCATTTACATCTTGCCCAGTATTTTTACTTCACTCGGGCTTTTCTGTGGTTTTTACTCCATTACTGCATCCATCAAACTAAGTTTTGTAAACGCATCCTGGGCAATCATCCTCGCTACGGCTTTTGATGCGATAGATGGAAGAATTGCCCGCCTTACTAATTCAGTGAGCAAGTTTGGTGAACACTACGATTCATTAGTTGATGTAATAAGTTTTGGAGTTGCACCCGGTGTGTTACTTTACAACTGGGCACTACAGCCTTTCGGAAGATGGGGATGGCTTGCTACCTTCCTTTACCTGATATGCGTTGCTCTTAGACTGGCACGATTTACTGCTCAGTCTAAATCACTGGGAAACAGGTATTTTCAAGGTATGCCATGTCCACCTGCAGCTCTTATGATTGCGAGCACTGTGATTTTTATGTATAACCTTGGTATTGCAGAGATTAAAAATGTTGCGATTCCCTTGCTCACCTGTATGCTTGCCATGCTTATGGTAAGCACCCTACGCTACCACAGTTTCAAAGATTTTGATTTTAGAAAAAGAAGACCATTCAGTGTCCTGGTTGCAGTAGTTATTTTATTAATTCTCTTCTTTGGCGAACCAGTGTTTTTCCTTTTTTTAGGGGCGGGGATCTACACTATTTCAGGCCCTATTGGTTATTTTTTCCATATGAGGAGAAAAAGGTTACAAAAAGAGATGTTAGAAGAAAAAAGGGCTTATTAGAATACCTTAGTATTTAGAGGACATTATATTGGAAAAGGTTGTTTTTTTTGACACTACATTAAGGGATGGAGAACAATCTCCTGGGTTCAGCATGAATATCCCGGAAAAATTGAGGATGGCTAAACAGCTTGAAAAGCTCGGCGTCGATATAATAGAGGCGGGTTTCCCTATTGCTTCACAAGGTGATTTTGAGGCCGTAAAATTAATAGCGGAATCAATTAAGAAATCACAGGTTGCTGGTCTTGCTCGTGCCAATTATAAAGACATAGAAAGGGCCTGGGAAGCTGTGCAAAATGCTGAACACCCACGCATTCATACCTTCATTTCAACTTCTGATATTCATTTGACCCATCAGCTTCGAAAAAGCAGAGAAGAAGTCTTGGATATGGCAATTTCTGCCGTTAAAAAGGCCAAATCGTATACTGAAAATGTAGAATTTTCTGCCATGGATGCGACAAGAAGCGATCGTGATTATCTTTGTCAGGTTATTAAAGCAGCAATTGATGCGGGAGCTACTACCGTAAACATCCCTGATACGGTAGGATACACTATTCCTTCTGAATTTGGCGATATGATAAAATATATCATTAAGAATGTATCCAATATAGACAAAGCAGTAATTAGTGTGCACTGTCATAATGATTTGGGATTGGCAACGGCAAACTCTCTCTCTGCCGTTTTAAACGGTGCACGACAAGTGGAGTGTACTATAAATGGCATTGGAGAAAGGGCGGGAAACACTTCTTTAGAGGAAGTGGTAATGATCCTTTACACCAGAAAGGATTACGCGCATCTTGAAACCAATATTATATCTGAGGAGATTTATAGCACAAGTAGACTGCTCACCAGCATAACGGGAGTCGGTGTTCAACCCAATAAGGCAATCGTCGGTGCCAATGCCTTTGCCCACGAATCAGGCATCCATACGGATGGTCTGCTCAAGGACAAGATTACCTATGAAATTATGACACCAGAATCAGTTGGCGTAAAAAAAAGTATTATAGTGTTGGGAAAACATTCAGGTCGACATGCGCTAAGAGATGAGTTGAAGAATAGGGGATATGAACTATCTGATGCTGATGTTAATAAAGTATTCAATCGCTTTAAAGAGCTCGCTGATAAAAAGAAACAGCTATTTGATGAGGACTTGGAAACGATAGTGGCTGAAATCGTACTGAGAGCTCCTGATAAATACAAGCTGATCAACATGAATGTAGTAAGTGGCAGTTTTGCCATACCCACTGCCACAGTTCAGATGGAGGTTGATGGTGAGCAAATAAAGGATGTCGGTATAGGTGATGGGCCTGTTGATGCTGCTTTTAAGACCATTGCAAAAATCACTAAAACTAAAAGTAAGTTATTAAAATATGGTGTCGATTCAATTACAGGCGGTACTGACGCTCAGGGAGTAGTCACAGTCCGACTTGAAGGAAACGGGAATGAGATAGTGGGTAGAGGTGCTCACACCGATATTATTATGGCGAGTGTTCTTGCATACATTAATGCCCTAAACAGACTGGAATACCTGAAAAAAAATCCTATAAAAAACCAATTATACTAACTCAAAGGCAAGTCAAGGTCAATAGAGGTAGGAATAAATCCTGTCTTTACTGTTCTTATTCTTGCCTGTTTTATCTATATTAATTAAAAAAGGATTTTCAAGAGAATCCAATGGGAATGACTGTTTCAGAAAAGATTCTGGCAGAACATGCCGGGTTAAAAAAGGTGAGATCAGGAGAATTGATTGAGGTAAAGGTTGATATTGTCCTGGGCAATGATATTACCGCCCCATTTGCTATAGAGCAATTTCGCGCTTCAGGGGTCAAAAAGGTGTTTGATAAAGAAAAGGTGGTATTGGTTTCGGACCATTTTGCTCCTAATAAAGATATCCTTTCTGCTGAGCAGTGTCGACTGCTGCGAGAGTTTGCAAGAGAACAAGATCTTACTCATTTCTATGAAGGGGGGGAAATGGGTATAGAACATGCACTTCTTCCCGAAAAAGGTATTGTAAAGCCAGGGGATGTGGTTATAGGGGCAGATAGCCATACTTGTACCTATGGAGCATTAGGGGCATTTGCTACTGGAGTAGGAAGTACAGATGTTGCAGCGGCCATGATTACAGGGGAAACCTGGTTTAGAGTACCTGAAAGTATTAAGATTATTTTTAAAGGCAGATTGAATCACTGGGTGGGAGGAAAAGACCTTATTCTTTATACCATCGGAGATATTGGTGTTGACGGTGCTCTCTACAAAGCTATGGAATTTACAGGCGAAGTTATTAGCCGTCTTACTATGTCAGACAGGTTTACCATTGCCAACATGGCAATAGAGGCAGGGGCTAAGAATGGCATTATTGCCGCCGATGCGATAACAGAAAAATATGTAAAAGAAAGAGTGCCGAGTGGCAGCCATTTTAAAATCTTTAACAGTGATACTGATGCTGAATACAGCGAGATAAAAGAATACGATGCCAGTCAAATAGAGCCCCAAGTCGCCTTTCCCCACTTACCAGAGAACTCGCGGGGCATAAGCGAAGTGGGAAATATCTCTATTGATCAAGCGGTGATTGGCAGTTGCACTAATGGAAGGATTGAAGACCTCCAGATTGCTGCGAAGGTTCTGAAGGGTAAAAAGGTTGCACCCTATGTGCGTCTAATCATCATCCCTGCTACTCCATATATTTACCGGGAGGCGATGAGACAGGGGCTTTTTGAAATTTTTACAGATGCACGCGCTATCATTAGTCCTCCTACCTGTGGACCCTGCCTGGGCGGGCACATGGGAATTTTGGCTAAAGGAGAAAGGGCCATTGCAACCACAAATAGAAATTTTGTTGGACGTATGGGGCATCAGGAAAGTGAGGTTTATCTATCAAATCCAGCGGTTGCTGCCGCTTCTGCAGTGACGGGACGCATATGCGGCCCTGAAGAAATTGGAGTGAAGGTGTAAGTATGAAAGGGAAATGCTGGAAATACGGTGCCGATATTAATACTGACCTTATCATACCGGCACGTTATCTGAATACCACAGATCATAAGGAGTTAGCCAAACACTGTATGGAAGACATTGATTCGAACTTTGCGTCAAAGGTTAAAAATGGTGATATTATTGTAACCGAAAAGAACTTTGGTTGTGGTAGTTCCAGAGAACATGCCCCCATTGCTATAAAAGCTGCTGGTATATCCTGTGTGATAGCAAAAAGTTTTGCCCGAATATTTTACCGGAATGCCTTTAATGTTGGACTGCCCATTATAACATGCCCAGAGGCAGCTCAGAACGTAGACAGTGGTGATGAGATTGAAGTTGATACACATACCGGTAAGATTATAAATCTTACTAAGAGCAGAACCTACCAGGCAGAACCTATCCCCACATTTATGCAGGAGATAATTGCCAGTGGGGGATTAATGGGGTATGTGGCCAAAAGACAAAAATAGGGCTGCTAATTAAAAATAAACGTTTATATGAAGGGAACCAAAATGTATAGAATCGCGGTGATCCCCGGTGATGGTACAGGGCCCGAAGTCGTAAATGAAGGGCTGAAAGCACTGAAGGCTGTTTCAGAAAAGGTGAGCTTTAAATATGAAACTATTCACTACGATTTGGGGGGGAGAAGGTATAAAGAAACGGGTGAAACCTTACCTGGATCAGTATTAGATGAACTAAAGGGTGTTGACGCCATATATCTTGGAGCCATAGGTCATCCTGAGGTAAAGCCAGGCATTTTAGAAAAGGGCATACTGCTCGCAATCAGATTTGCATTGGATCAGTATATCAATCTCAGACCGGTAAAACTCTATCCAGGGGTTGAAACATCTATAAAAGATAAAGGCCCTGAAGACATAGATTTTATTGTGGTGAGAGAAAACACGGAGGGTCTATATGTTGGCAGTGGTGGTTTTATGAAAAAGGGGACACCGGATGAGATTGCTATACAAGAATCTATTAACACGCGAAAAGGGGTAGAAAGATGCATTAGATATGCATATCAATTGTGTCAAAAGCGAGGAAAGGAGAAAAAACTTACCTTATGTGGCAAAACCAATGTATTGACCTATGCACATGATCTTTGGCAGAGGGTGTTTGATCAAGTAGGCAATGAATATCCAGACATCACCCCCGATTATGCCCATGTAGACGCCATTTGTATGTGGATGGTTAAGAATCCTGAGTGGTTTGATGTAATTGTAACGGATAACATGTTCGGAGATATTATTACTGATCTGGGAGCCATGATACAGGGTGGCATGGGAATTGCGGCAGGAGGGAATATCAATCCGGAAGGAACTTCAATGTTCGAGCCTATTGGCGGTTCTGCCCCCAAATACACGGGGAAAAACATGGTAAATCCATTGGCAGCTATTTCTGCCTGCCAGATGATGCTTGAACATTTAGGAGAAACCAACGCTTCACAAATTGTGGAAAAGTCCATTATGAAGGTATTATCGAATGATCTAAAAAGTCTCTCCGCTGGGAAAATGGGTTATTCCACCTCTGAGGTTGGTGATCTAGTGGTAAAGTATATTCAAGATTAACCTTGTATTCATCACACATTTGAAACCAACAATATATTTAGTTTTTTTGTCTGCTAAAAAAAAGCCCCGATTTATATGGCAGGGCATTAAAAAGATACTACATTTTGATAGTACTTAAAATCCCGTCAAAAACTTTTAACGGGATTTACTTAAGATTTGATATTATGGGGTAACTACTCCTAGCTTTTGGAGCATTTCGTTGTTTTTTATATCTTTCCTTACCATGTTTAAGCTTTTCTTCAATCTAGCGCTGGCATTAGATTCTAAACTGTCAATAAGAGCTTCCAATTCCTCTTCCACCTCTGGGCTTAAGATCACTTCTTCACCTTCAAGGAGTAAGTTGATATCAGGCATCATATCTAAAATCAATTCTATCACACCCGTTCTAATCTCTTCGTGCGCAATAATAAGTTTGGTAAGTTCTGCTGCATGTTTATAGTAAAGATTAGTATACTTTCTTCCTATGTCATTTTTAGCCAGAACTGTATTTCTGAAATTTCTCAACAGGTTGATAGGAGACGATTCTTCTTCTAGTGCCACTTCAGCGGGACATAACGCTGCTTGAACCTTAAAATTAATATCTGTAAGGTCATCATCTGTTACTGTGACTTCATGGTAAAGAGGAGTAAGTTCCGATTCATCTATATTGGGATAGACCGTATAGGAATCGTTTCCCATTCCCTTAAAGGAGTAACTACCATCGGTCTTTATTTCTGAAGTTAAAATGATCTCTTCTCTTTTTTTGAGATTTACAACCCCCTCTTTAAGATCACCTATAATGTAGCCCGATATGGAATAAGTGTTGAAAAGTGGTTCTAAAGAGATGGTTACATTCGCATCTTCGCCATCTCTTACCTCAATAGTATCTTTTATGTCTGTGGTATACTGATCACTGCTTACTATAATACTATAAATTCCTTCACTAACCGAAGTTAATCTAAAACTACCATTTGCTTCAGAAATAGTTGAATATTCACCTCCCTCAGTTTCAACCAGCGCCCCCTCAATCCCTTGATTATTAATAACATTAACTATAGTGCCCGAAATAGCACCTACTTCGTATTCTTTGTTGAAATTCCAAGTGCGAGAAGATACGAGCAGGGCCTGTGGGTCATGTCTTACCAGAGAAGTATAATCAGCAACAAGAACTTTTACATTATGGTTTCCTTTTTTCAAGGTGGAAACATCAAGTGTCAGGTTTTCACTAATTTCGTTCTCCTTAATTAAACCATCTATCTCCCAACCAATGCCTATATCATCGTTACTGGAGTTAACTAAATCCACATTGAATTTTAATACACTATATTCTGAAGACAAGAATACATTATTTAGGTCAGGGGTATAATCATCGATTGGGTCAACATAATTATACAGGCTAAGAACCACTGCCTCTGAATTTATCGGGCCATAAGGAGCACTAAGGCTTCTCATAATAGAGTTATATGTGGGTCTATAGATTCCTGTTGAACGATATCTTGCACCCTCATAAATGCCGACTTCAAAATCTCCACCTGTTTCCGAAGTTGGAAGAGGTGTGCTGCTTTCAATCCAGTTTTTCCATGGGATATACCCTAACTCAGTCTGATAGGTTACATTAGGTTCGCTATCCCCTTCAGGATAGCCAGGGTAAGGCGTTTCATATTCATCTGCTAGATCTCCAATAAGGTGTCCAGCTTCATGGAGGGCAATACGGCCTGATTTTTCATGATTTGAAAGTACCATTGTTGCACCACCACTGCCACCATATTGTGGATCGTTTACAATAACCATAACAGCATCAAAAGTAGGGACTAGGGAAGCATAGTCTAGGGCCTTAGCATCATCAACCGTTAATAAACGGCTTATCCCATATGTATCATAGGTAGCATCCAAAGTTGTATCAACATAGATATTACTAGAAGGATGATCAGCACCAGATTCATTAGAAACTACGTCTATTCTGTAAACATTGATAAAGTTTTTATATTCAGCCCAGGGCGAAGCATTAAATATTTCATCAATAATGAGCTTAACGTCCTGATGATAATCATCCAATTCCAGAGAAGTGTACCCATCCCCCATAATTACCAAGACCATTCTATTAGAATCATTACCATGGTCTTCTATCTTTTCTACGAGAAAATCTGCTAGAATAATGTAGGGGCTTGAGAGTAAAACGAAGAGGGTAGTAAATAGGTTAAAGTAAAATCTTTTCATTTTTTTGCGATTTCCTTCTCATGAAATTATTTATTAACTCTATTTTTAATTATAAGTTTATTTCTCCTAAGAACTCACATTCATCCGCTTTTTCTACAAGCATCTTTTGATTAATGGTGTGAGGTTGTGGCGTTCTATTTGACTTATAAAACATTACCTGCTTTGCTTTGGTATAGTTAGGCACACGTATTACAAAATCGACCTCATCTCTTTGTAATTGTCCACCTGTAAGTTTACCTGTGGATTCATCAAAATAGTCATAGTGTAGTTTTTTTGGTATTTTAAAATATTCGGCCTTCATCGTTACTCCATCTTCTGAAAGAAGCGTATAGAAAAAAGTTCTTTTTATAACCTGTCTCGCAGTTTTCTTTTTAATCCCCCGAACCTTTTTAACCTTGTTTACAGATATCTCTCCATCAGCCCAGTGAAGGTTTAATATGATACATCCATCTGACTCATATGGTGGCCATGTAATGCTGTATATGGCCATAGCTTCGCTGAAACTAACAGTTATGAGATAAGCCATAATTATAAATGTGCAGATTAGCAAACTATGCCAGAGTGTGAAAAAGTCTTTTATCTTCCTCATATCATTTATTTTCCTTTATAGAAAATCGTCTGTTTTTCATAAAGATATACTTCTTAATTAAATGTTTTTGCCTTAATGTACTAGACTTTCGCTTGGCGTGACTTTTTAAGAAAGCCAGAAAATCAATTTCAAACTGCTTTCGTAATACGCAACTACTGTACCAGTTCAGTGTTAAGCATTTTATTTTATATTAATCAAATACTTACAAACATTATCCTTTTTGTAAAAATATTTCTTAATGTGTAGTTATTAAATATTTTAAACTACAATAAGTTAACTATTTATAAACTAAGAACAATTACTATATTTCACATTTTTTATTTTTGTCACATGTGAAAAATTTACACAGTTTAATTTTGATGAACTCGTAAAAAGTCTTTTTTGTTAACTATAAGAAATAACTAGGATTTATTTTAGATTTGCTTCAATTATTATTGCATTTCAACCTGTTTTATGATAGAATATTACTGTATTATCAATAGTTTGTAGAATAAGGACATAATTTACACCAGATATCTCAAAGCTTGCCAAGGGGATACTGTCGCCGTAAGAGCTTTGAGAATTTAGCAGACGGCATAGTAGGTTCAAAGTAATTGAAGTGAAGGACTGAACCTGTTGTTAAGGTGTGAGAACGATTTTCTGAGTGTTTTGAGGAGATGCCTCGAAAGAGGGCTTAAAGCTGGAAGTAACGGACGGAATCTGTGAGGTAAAGCTGCGCGCTTATAGGACATCAGGCATTGAGGTCAAGAAGAACAACCGCCGTATACGTGACCCGTTCGTATGGTGGCGTGGGAGGTCGGAGGGGGCAACCCCTCATCCTACCCGATTATGATGACCAATAAGAGGCTTACAAATATTTAATAATTAAAACGATTTCCAATAAATATCCTTGACAAGAAAAGAGCATTTTGTTATTAAGAGAGCATCATTAAATAAGGCTAAGAATATGAGACGTTTGGATTTAGAGAGTAACTTATTAATATTTTTTTGTTTTTGGTGCAGGAAAAATAAATATGAAGTTGCACCACAGTATTTTAATTAAATTCATTATATTCAAAGCCGTGGTCAACTTCAGTTTATCCACGGCTTTATTTATGATTCATAAAGCCATGGTTATTTAAAACTCATGGCTTTTTTCGTATTATGTAGATTGAATAAACATTTACAGTCTTATATCCACAATCTTTATGAGGATAAACA
Organism: Thermodesulfobacteriota bacterium; assembly: GCA_036446115.1. Classification (GTDB taxonomy): domain Bacteria; phylum Desulfobacterota; class WTBG01; order WTBG01; family WTBG01; genus JAZFSJ01. Next base: position 13,648 of record JAZFSJ010000038.1, read on the forward strand.
GTGGTGAAAAGATCGACTAAAAAGAGAAAATACCACCCTTCTCTTGAAACCTTTAAAAATATGGTAAAAAAAGGGAATCTAATTCCTGTATATAGTGAGATATTGGCAGATACGGAAACTCCGGTGTCTGCATTTAAGAAGATAGGCAAGGAAGGGTACTCCTTCCTTTTAGAGAGCATGGAGGGTGGAGAGAAATGGGCACGCTACAGCTTTATTGGATTTGATCCTGCACTCATTTTCAAAAGTAAAGGAAGGAAAGTTGAAATAATAAGGAATGGGAAGATTGAGAGGGTAGAAGATAGTGATAATCCCCTTGATCTTCTGCGTAAAATCATAAGCACCTACCGCCTGGTTGAAGTTGAAGGATTACCCAGATTTATTGGTGGCGCGGTGGGTTATTTGAGCTATGACATGGTAAGGTTTATTGAAAACCTTCCAGATCAAACAGTTGATGATCTGAATCTATATGACAGCATTTTTCTTATCACAGAAACTATTTTGATTTTCGATAATCTAAGTAACACTGTAAAAATTGTTTGTAATAGTAATGTATATGATGAGAAAGATGCCGAAATGGCATATCAGCAGGCCCAGGATAAAATTGAAAACATCATAGATCTCTTACGTCAACCATATTCCTTTCCATCGATAGAGTCCTTAGATGATGGGTCAGTAAATGTAACTTCTAATATGGAACCTGAATTTTTCAAAAACATTGTGTCCAAAGCGAAAGAATACATTACTGCGGGAGATATCATTCAAGTTGTACTGTCTCAAAGATTTCAGGCAAAACTTGAAGGAGATCCTTTCAACATATATAGGGCACTTAGAAGAGTTAACCCATCTCCTTATATGTATTACCTCTTGTTTGATGATTTAATTATTGTGGGAGCATCTCCTGAAGTATTGGTGAGAGTAGAAGGCGATAATATTGAACTGAGGCCCATAGCAGGGACTCGTCCCAGAGGCAAAAACGAGAAGGAAGATGAGTGGTTACAGCAGGATCTCCTTAAGGACCCAAAAGAGATAGCCGAACATGTAATGCTCGTCGATTTAGGAAGAAACGATGTAGGCAGAGTGTCTAAAATGGGAAGCGTTAAAGCAACAGAATTTCTTGTTATTGAAAAATATTCCCATGTTATGCATATCGTATCAAATGTAAGAGGCACTTTAAAACCGGGAAGGGATAGTTTTGATGTATTACAAGCCTGTTTTCCTGCAGGAACCGTTTCAGGTGCACCTAAAGTGAGAGCAATGGAAATTATTGAGGAACTGGAATCGTCTAAAAGAGGACCTTATGCCGGGGCAGTAGGCTATTTTAGTTTCTCCGGCAATATGGATTTTTGCATAGCCATCAGAACTATGCTCATCAAAAATGATACCATCTACTTCCAGGCAGGCGGTGGTATTGTAGCAGACTCGATACCTGAAAATGAATTTCAAGAAACTGTTAATAAAGCAAAAGCAATAGTAAAAGCCTTACAAATGGTTAAGGAGGGTCTTGAATAGATATGCTATTAATGATTGATAACTATGATTCCTTTACCTATAATTTAGTACAGTATTTTGGTGAATTAGGTGAGGAAATTGAGGTCTTTCGTAATGATAAGATCAGCATTCCTGAAATTGAAAAACTAAATCCCGAAATGCTTGTAATCTCACCCGGCCCTGGAACCCCTGAAAATGCAGGTGTTTCATTAGATATGATTAACCATTTCAAAGGGAAAATACCCATTTTGGGGGTGTGTCTGGGACACCAGTGTATTGGAGCGGTTTTCGGTGGAAAGATTGTATCTGCCCCTCGACTTATGCATGGTAAAACATCATTCATCCACCATGATGGAAAAGATATTTTTCAAGGTCTTTCTAATCCCTTTGAAGCAACCCGTTACCATTCACTCGTAGTTGAAAAAAAGAGTATTCCTGATTGCTTAGAAATCACCGCCTGGACAGATCAACAGGAAATCATGGGATTAAAACATAAAAATTATCTGGTAATAGGCGTTCAATTTCATCCCGAATCAATTCTCACCAAAGAAGGTAAACAACTGTTGAAAAACTTCTTAAACCTCTCACAAGAAGGTATAAAGTGATTGCTCACGCCTTGTCAAAAGTGCTTGATGGCCACAACCTATCAGAAACTGAGATGAAAGCTGTTATGGAAGAGATTATGGGCGGCAAGGTTGCTTCCGCTCAAATAGGAGCATTTCTCACCGCCTTACGCATGAAAGGAGAAACTGTTGAAGAAATTACGGCCGCTGCTAAGGTTATGCGAAAAAAGGTTGTTCCCATAACGATATCAATTGATAGTAATGAACCGCTTGTAGACACCTGCGGGACGGGAGGGGATAAAAAGGGGACATTTAATATTTCCACTGTATCTGCCTTTGTCATTGCTGGTGCCGGGGTAAAAGTAGCAAAGCATGGAAATCGATCAGCCTCTAGTAAGTGTGGTAGTGCTGACCTTATGCAGGCATTAGGAATAAATATTAATATCCCAGTAGAGAAAATAGAAACATGTATCGAAAAAGCTGGATTCGGGTTTCTATACGCACCATTGTTCCACGGTGCTATGAAATATGTAGCTGAGGCTAGGAAGGAGATGGGCATAAGGACTATTTTTAATATGCTGGGACCTCTGACTAATCCAGCAATGGCGAGCTCTCAACTTCTGGGTGTCTATGACGAATCATTGACTGAAACTTTTGCTATGGTTTTAAAGGAGCTTGGGTGTAAACATGCACTCATTGTTCACGGTTGTGATGGCTTAGATGAGATTACCATAACTGAAAAAACAAAAATTACTGAATTGGCAAAGAATCGATGTGAAACATATTATATTCACCCAGAAAAGTTTGGGATGAAGGCCGGCGTCTTTGCGGATTTAAAAGGTGGGGAGATAAATGAAAATGTACTTATCACTCAAAAAATACTGAATGGTAGCAGTGGTCAACAAAGAGACGTTGTTTTGCTTAATAGTGCTGCAGGCCTGATTGCTGCGGGAAAAGCAAAAGACTTCCCTCAAGGTATTGCACTATCTTCAGAATCTATTGACAGTGGTAAGGCAATGGCTACGCTGCAAAAATTGATAAAATTAACTAATGAGCAGTAACTATGATTTTGGAAGATATTGTCAACCATAAAAGATACGAGCTGGTGACACTTAAGAGAAAGCAACCTTTGGATAAACTCAAAGATACAGTAAAGCGGCTAAGTCCTACAAGAGACTTCAAAAAAGCCCTGGCTAAACGTTCTTCAACGGGGGATAGTAAGCCGATCAATGTCATAGCTGAGGTCAAAAAGGCTTCTCCCTCAAAAGGAATTATAAGGAATGATTTTAACCCAGTAGATATTGCAACAACCTACGAAGAAAATGGAGCTATTGCTATTTCTGTTCTAACAGATAAAAAATACTTTCTAGGTGATATTGAATATCTCAAGCAGGTTAAAGAGACAACTTCAATCCCTGTTTTAAACAAGGATTTCATTATTGATCCCTATCAAATTTATCAAGCTAGGATTTTCGGTGCTGACGCAGTCTTACTCATTGCCGCCATTTTAAGCGATAACAAATTAACGGAGTACCTCTTACTGTGTAACAAATTGGGGCTTCACGCCTTAGTTGAAGTGCATACTTTAGCAGAACTGAAAAGGGTTCTCTCAACAGATGCCCAGATTATTGGAATTAATAATAGAGACCTTAAAAGCTTTGAGGTTAATACAGACACCTCGATTCAACTGACAAAATATATTCCGGATGAAATAATTGTAGTGAGCGAGAGTGGTATAGACAATAAAGAAATTATTTTGAAATTACAAAAAGTGGGGATTGATGCCTTTTTAATCGGTGAAGCATTTATGAAAGAGAAAGATTTTGGCAATAAACTTAAAGAATTACTCAATTGAAAGGAAATGGATAATGAGGATTCCCAATAAAAATGGCCACTTTGGCACATACGGGGGACGGTATGTATCCGAAACACTGATGCCTGCTCTTTTAGAATTGGAGGATGCATTCAACAGTTATAAGAATGAACCTTCTTTTAAAAAAGAACTTAACTACTATCTCAAGCAGTATGTAGGCAGAGAAAATCCCCTCTATTACGCTGAGCGCTTTACCCGACATTTAGGAGGAGCAAAGATATATTTAAAGAGGGAAGACCTCAATCACACAGGGGCACATAAAATTAACAATACTATTGGTCAAATACTACTTGCCAAAAGGATGGGGAAAAGCCGTATCATTGCAGAAACCGGTGCGGGGCAACACGGAGTAGCAACTGCAACAGTAGCAGCCCTCTTCGGTTTAGAATGTGTAGTTTACATGGGCACAGAAGACATCAAAAGACAATCGATGAATGTTTTCAGAATGAAACTTTTAGGAGCTCACGTACGACCGGTGTCTTCCGGCAGCAATACTTTGAAGGATGCCATGAATGAAGCACTAAGAGATTGGATAACTAATGTACGCACTACATTTTATATTATCGGTTCGGTTGCTGGTCCTCACCCCTATCCTGTTATGGTTCGTGAATTTCAGAAAATCATAGGAGAAGAAACAAAACGACAAATTCTCGCACAAGAAAATAAATTACCAAACTACCTAGTCGCTTGTGTAGGAGGGGGTAGTAATGCAATTGGTATTTTTTACCCATTCATTCAACATAAGGATGTTCGAATGATTGGCGTTGAAGCTGCGGGGATGGGTTTAAAGAGCGGTGAACATTCTGCCTCTCTCTGTGCGGGGAAAATTGGGGTGCTCCATGGAAATAAAACCTATCTTTTACAAGATACGCATGGCCAAATTAACCTAGCGCATTCTATTGCAGCAGGCTTAGATTATCCGGGTGTAGGACCTGAACACAGTTATTTGCATGATATAAAAAGAGTTGATTATGTTTCTGTGACAGACAAAGAAGCTTTAAAAGGATTTGAAACCCTCACTCTTACAGAGGGAATTATACCTGCCTTAGAAAGTGCACATGCTATAGCATATGTAATGAAACTCTCACCAAAATTGAAGAAAAATGATGTTATTATAGTCAATCTATCTGGAAGAGGAGATAAGGATATTCATATCGTTGGTGATGTGATGGATGTAAAACTATAATGAGTATATAAATTAGTGTCACTTCAATTATTTTAGTTACGTTGAATAACTTTCAAAAGAATGCTTTTCAAGGGGAGATAGAAATAAATGAGTACTATTAGTCAGACATTTGATAGGTTAAGATCAAAAAGAGAAAAAGCACTCATTCCTTTTATTACTGCAGGAGATCCCGATTTACACACCACAGAAAAACTTATCTATGTCTTAGAAAAAAACGGTGCTGATCTTATAGAATTGGGTGTTCCTTTTTCTGATCCAATGGCCGATGGCCCTACTATACAGTTGGCCTCTGAACGTTCTTTGCTAAATAAAACTAACTTGAAAATAATTTTTGATTTAGTAAAGAGAATTCGTTTAAAAACCAACATTCCCATCATCCTCATGGGATACTATAACCTCTTTTTCATTTATGGTCTGAAGCGTTTGGCTAATGATGCAAAAGAGGCTGGTGTGGATGGTTTTCTGACAGTTGATCTTCCTCCTGAAGAGGCTTCAGAGATGAAAAAACAAATCGTTAACGCGCGGTTAGATATGATATTTCTTCTCGCACCTACTAGTGATGATGCAAGAATAAAGCTTATAACAAAAAATGCTACCGGTTTTGTCTATTATGTTTCTTTAACAGGAGTGACGGGTGTACGATCAAAGCTTGATAAAGACATTAGAAGGCAACTAAATGTAATAAAGAAGAATACTAATCTTCCCATTGGTGTTGGTTTTGGCATATCAAACCCCAATCATGCAAAATCAGTTTCGAAGTGGGCTGATGCTGTTGTAGTGGGAAGTGCCATCATTAAGATCATTGAGAATACTCACAATAAAAAACTAATGCTCCAAAAGGTTGGTAAATTTGTTTCTAGTTTAAAGAGGGCAATGAACAAGTAAACTACAACCCGTGAAACGGGTGGCTTTGTTTTTACGGCCAAAGGCCGTGAAACAATAAAAGGAATGCAAAATTTAAATTAACACCTGCAGATTGTTTATAAAGAAAATATTAAATGAGTAAAATCACTACTACAGGCCCAACCAGCAACTCTCATTCATCAAAAAAAAGTGCTAATCAGCTTACGACACTTGTTGAGTTAGCTGCTATTCTCAATTCTAGTCTAGAACCTAAAGAAGTGCGAAAAAGGGCAATGCAGTCAGCCACACGT
>JAZFSJ010000039.1:0-2442 GCA_036446115.1 Thermodesulfobacteriota bacterium
CCTGGAGAGGGCAATACACAGGTTAGACAACCAGTGCAATATTCAATTTTCTTGTCTATCACAAAGAATTTTTCTACATCCACATCTGTTTTGCTTTTGCATCCCGCAATTATCTGGTCAATCAGAAGTTCAGTATTACCACCTTTCCTTGGACTGCCTATTATAGCCATGAGTTTCATATATCTCCTCCTTTAGGTTCCTTTGTTTGTTTGCTTGGCCAGCGTAGCTTTTACTTTTGGAATGGTTTCTTTAATGAAGTCTTCCACGCGTTGAAACTCTATTCCGAAAATCTCCTTAATTGCTGCGTGGTCGACTTCTGAATCGGCGAGAAAATCCTTAAGCTGTTCGGGAGTAAAGAATGACTTTTCTGGGTCGCTCTTGACTTTTTCCATAAGCTGTTCCTTTGATATGCTTTCGGTGTAGTGGGCATTTATGCCGGCTTCCTTTGCAATCATATTGAGCAGGTCCCCCTGGGTGATAGCGTCGGGACCACCTATGCTCAGGCGTTTGTTGGATGTTGCTGGATTGGTAAGTGCGTCAACCATGCATTTGGCTAGATCGCCGTGGGAGAGGGGACTCATCTTAAGGGTGATGGGGCTGTAGGGCCACCTGGTGGCTTCACCTGTTTTCAGAACTCGTGGAATGTGGGATATTTGGAAGTCCTTAAACATTCCCGATGGTTGAAAAATAGTGTAGTCTATGCCTGAGTGGATGATAGTCTCCTCTGCCTGATATTTTGCCTGGTACATGTCAGACAGGCAGTGAGGGCCAACCCCCAGTGCGGATACTTGGATTATTTTTTTAATCTTCTTTTGGGTAGCCACCTCCACCAGGTTCTTAACTCCCTCCAGTTCAACATCTTTATAAGCGCGTCCCCGTTTTACCTCGGCCGGAGTAAGACGGATCGAGACAATCAGTGCGTCTGTCCCTTCCATGGCAGGCTCAAGGGAAGCTTTATCAAGAATGTCTCCCTCATAAAACTCTATTGTGTTTTTTGCCTTTCCCAGTTTGTCTCTGTTTGACGTGTTTCTAACTAGTGCCCTGACATGGTGTCCTTTTTCAACTGCAATTTTTGCTGTTTCACTGCCGACATCGCCAGTGGCTCCTGCTATTAAAACTTTCATCAATCCCTCCATGATTTAAATTACTCATAAAATAAACATCCACCCGTCAATGAAAAGGGCGGTACATAATTATTTCCCTGATCCCTGTTTTTTTATCTTTCCTCCCTTACCAGACGGTAGGTGAGTTGATTGAATACGTCCGGGCAGCAGCCATGGATGATGTTTTCGTCTGCTTCCCAGGGAAGGCTACCCCCGGAGAAGAGGAGATTTATAAAGTGGTATATCTCCCAGTACATGAAACCGCAAATCTTACCGATATTGAAGGGGTCGACCTCAAGACTTTGTCCCTCTCTATGACCCCAGGTACATTTATTGCCAATGCTGATAACCTCTAAATGAACCCTGTACTTATCCAGGCCCGGGAAACCTTTACCTGTCATATCCTTGATGTCTGCCCTGGTTTTTACAAAAGTAGGCGTTTCCTGCTTAATACGTTTAACCTCCACCTCCACCTTTCCCATCTCCGGACAGAATCCCTTAGAAAAACATGCATCCTTTTCCCAGGGAAGCTTTCCTCCATAGTGAAGAGTGGTGACAGGGGCGTGGAGAGTATAGTATAAGGATCCACATAGACCATCATGATTCATGCTGGTTAATCTATATTTTTCTCCCTCCTTATGACCATAGGGACATTTCCCGTTGACCTTGGTGATAGTTGCTTCCTGATAGTAGCGGTTTATAATCTTCCCAATGTTTGCTATCGCTTCATCTGAAAACTCCTGATCAAAGACTTGTTTTTCTTCTCCCATAGCACTCTCCTTTCAATCTACTTTGGAATATTATTTTGTGTGATGATGGTTATGTTTTTATAGGCTGTTGCCCAAACAGGAATTCCTTTGCGCGATCTTTAAAATGTTTTTTGCCAATAAATCTTGGTGAAGCGGAAGACAAGCGATTTCAACTGTGTGAGCCCGAAGAGCGAGTTTTGAAATCGCCTGGAGCGTGCCTGAGTATTTATCAAAAAACTTTTCAGACATGCGAAAAGAGATTTGGGCAACAGCCTGTTGAATATTGTTTTTGCCTAAATCCTACCCCTGACTGGTTGGAGAGTCAATATTAATAATGAAAACTTGAAAATTAGGGGAGTGTATACTTGATATGGTAGTGTTGAGTGGATTAGGGGGTGTCTTGATCTCACACTTATAGCAGTAGTACAAAGTATTTGGCGTGATGCCCGACATACAATATATAGTAGCTGAAAGTAAAAGACAGAGCCAAAACCCTGCCTTTCTTAGGCAATGGGTTGTTTCATGATGTTTCATTACTCCACCTGACTATTAATTAGATTTTTTTCCAGATCGGAAGACTATGGGTTCTG
>JAZFSJ010000040.1:0-2329 GCA_036446115.1 Thermodesulfobacteriota bacterium
TATTTGGAGCAAGTTTGTGGACTGCCAAGTGTTTAAATTAATAGGGGGTAAGTGATGAAACGCATCTGTAAAAAAGTGAGAAAAAAACTGCCGGCCTTTATCAACAATCAGCTCGACAAGGAAAAGGTTAAAACTATAGAGCAGCATTTTAATATATGTCCTATCTGCAGAAAAGAGGCAGAAGACATACGATTAACCTGGAATCTTCTTGCTGAGCATACAATTGAGAAGGATTTTCCTGATCTCACAAATAGCATCCTTGAGTACATTGAGAGGGAAGGCAGAAAAGTATCGCTTTTTCAAAATATTATAGAAAAGTTTACCCTGCTTCCGGCACCAGCCCTTTGTCTTCTCATTTTTCTTCTGGGCATACCGCCTGGAGTCTTTTTGGGCAAAAATCTCTACCCTACACTAAGTAGTCTTTACCCTCAGCATCAAAGAGAAGCTCAAAACGTTTACGCTGAAGAAATGCCTTGGGATATCTTTTCAGACCTCCCTAGCCAATCTCTGGGAGATGTCTATTTGAACATTACAACGGATTATTTTGAGGAGGAACAATGAAAGAAAAATTTATCGTCTTTTTACTTATCTTTTCCTTAACGGTAAACGTAGTCGCTCTGATAACCACGGGCTACATCTGGGGAAAAAGTGAAACACCGGTAGAACCTGTTTTCAGAGGGGGTAAACCTCCCTCCCTAGTCAGCGAGCTACCCCTCGATAATGGCCAAAGGAGGAAAATGCACGATTTAAGGAGATCTCTGGTTGAAGAAATCTTCCCCATTCGGGATGAGCTAATGACCAAGAGAGAAGAACTGGTAGCCCTCTTAACGGTGGAGACACCTGATCTCAGTGCTATAGATAAAAAGTTAAGTGAGATTAATGGCCTTCAATCAAAAACACAGCATGCAGTAATCGACCATCTGCTTAAGGAAAAAGAATTCCTTACCCCTTCGCAGCAGAAGAAATACTTTGATCTCATCTACAATAGGCTCTGCCCGGGCCGGTGCGCAATGGGAAAAGGACCAAGGGGCTATAGTGGACGAGGAATGGGCAGTGGAAGAAGACAAGGTGGGCGAATGGGGTGGGAATAATAAGGTAGATTCTCTTCCTCAATCGTCTTGAGAAATATTTATAGACACCACTATACTTTGTAGTGTGCGCCCTGTCTGGAGCTCCCCCGGGATACGCATAAAAAAACCCTTAGTAGCAATACTGGGGGGTTTTTGTTTCCAGAAGAGTTAACATTACCATATGTAAGGTGTGTAGAGCCTGTTTTCAACACTATTGCAAGAACTGTAGTGTTAACTATTTTACTCATTTCTGATACCCCCATATGTTGTATGAAAGAGAAAAACTAAGTAGTCGGCAATAGATTACGGAGGAATCTCTTGTAGAATTAATCTCACTCTAACTGCCAATACTTCCTATTACACTATGGTGCAGCTAACGGTTCGGGAAGCCTGCTTTTTTGGCTTTTTCTTCTATGTCATCCATCTGATTTGCTATTTCCATCAGCTTTTCCATTACGTCAGGTCGCTCTTCCTGGATAACCGGGAATAACTCCGCGTAGGCGCTGCCCAAGGTGCTGAACAGTTTGTAAAAGTTCAGAGTTGAGAAAAAGGGTTTTTTGATTAACCCGGCCAGATAGTCAATATCATCACCATTAAGATAATCATGAAGATGGAGTGGCTTAAATTCAACATGCCCGTGGGGACCGTAAAATTTATTATCCCACCATTCCAGATAACTCGCAATGCCCTCCTTATTAAGTTTGCCATCCAGAACCGCCAGTGTAATAGCGTTGCCGGCTTTCCAGCCACATAAGATGGAAAACGCATTACTCAATTCCATCAGCCAGGCTGCATCTGCGATAAAGAGCACGTTGTCTTTGAAAGGTTCCTTTATGGGAGCAAGCAAGTTAACAACACAGGTATACTCATCCGTCTTCTTCGCCCCTTTAAACCATGGCGAGTATACCTTATCTTCATAAACAAACCTTTTCAGCTGTGCCTCAAGATCATCGCCGGGATGATAAGTAGAGGCCCCCACATGGTAGTGTCCCTTATTACAGACGCGCGACACAAATAAGTTTCCATACGAGGTGAGAACAAAAGAGAGACCTACCACATCAGGGATATCAATCCCTTCAAGATTCCATACTCTATCCACCATGGTACCAATAAATTTTCGTTCCTTATTCATACCCATCAGCCGAGCGAGACGGGAGTTTATTCCGTCCGCCGCAATCACAAATGATCCCTCAAAGGGTTCACCATTTCCTGTCACCACAACGCCACTCTCTCCTGTTTCAATTCCGGTAACATTTGTC
>JAZFSJ010000041.1:0-15757 GCA_036446115.1 Thermodesulfobacteriota bacterium
ATTTCTGGATAAAACCAATTGGCCTATTATATATAGCGAGTGTCCTTAGAAAAAACGGGTATGATGTCTATTTCATAGATTGCCTTGATAACACGTCCCTAGAGATGATGGGGGAAAAGGGGATAAAACAGGCCGATCGCAAGAAGTATGGAGATGGCCACTTTTTCAAGGCACCTATAGAAAAGCCGGAGATACTGAAGGAGATACCTCGCAGATATAGCCGATATGGTATTAGTCCTGAAATATTTGAGCAGAAACTTCAGATGGTGCCAAAACCGGATGTTATCTTAATTACCTCAATGATGACATACTGGTATCTGGGTGTGTTCTATACAATCAAGTTAACTAAAAGATACTACACTGATGTGCCTGTCATTCTGGGAGGCATATACAACACGCTTTGTCCAGAACATGCTTTAAAATATTCAGGTGCTGATTACTATATCCAAGGGGAAGGTGAAGTAGTGGTACTTGAGAAAGTGAGTGAGCTTACTGGAAGAAATGCTTCCTTTATCCCTGATTTAAAAGAGCTGGATTCATTGCCATACCCTGCCTTTGACTTAATCGCACACCATAACTTCCTCTGCCTGCTCACCTCACGAGGATGCCCATATAAATGTACTTACTGTGCCTCGTCTCTTTTAAATAGTATGTTCAGACAGCGGGATGTTTCTAAGGTCGTGGATGAAATAATATACTGGATGGATAATTGTGATGTTGAAAACTTTGCGTTTTATGATGATGCCCTGCTTTACAAAGTAGGTGAAAGATTTGCGCCTCTGTGCAAAGAGATTATCAGGCGGGATATAAAGTGTAACTTTCACACACCTAATGGCCTTCATATAAGAGGGATGACACAGGAGGTTGCTGATCTCTTATTTCAAGCGGGTTTTAAGACTATCAGGCTGGGTTTAGAGACAGTAGATGAAACTAGGCAGGTTCAAACCGGGGAGAAAACAACTAATAGAGAATTCAAACAGGCAGTAAGTCACTTAAGAGATGCTGGCTATGAGTCAAAAGATATCGGAGCCTATCTTCTGGTGGGACTTCCTGGGCAGGGAGTAGAAGAGGTGAGAAAAGGAATCCAATTGGTCAAGGATTGTGGGGCACATCCCTTCTTGGCTGAGTATTCTCCTATACCAGGGACAAGGTTGTGGGAAGATGCAATTAAGGCTTCACCATTCGACCTGGACAAAGATCCCCTGTTTCATAATAGTTCAATTCTCCCTTGTAGATCAGGCGAATTATCATGGGAAAATTTATATCAGTTGAAGAATGAAGTAAAATGCTACCCGCGAAGTGGATAGCCTTGTTTTACCCGTGCGGGTGAAACAATGCAGGTGCGAAGCACGGGGTTATCAAGCACACAAAAAAGAATTATTAATAATAGAAGTTGTAAATATGAGTGGGGATGGTAATTTATGAAAGGTGGTATTTGGATAAATAAATGATGAGAAGTCCAGTTGAAATTGCAACAATGCCAAAGATTCTCAACCAGTGGGTGGGTATCTGAGGAACTTTTTCCATTAAAACTTTCATCTTTTCTGGAAAAGTAAAATAGGGCAGTCCTTCAACAATAAGAACCATGCCCAAAACAGTAAGGAAGTATTCCATAGGTATTTTTATCCTCCCCAAAAAACTGAACGATTAGATTTAATGTATTCAATTGTTTTTTATCAGTCAAGTGAATATTATAAATAGAAGGTAACCTAGGTAAGGTATAATGAATAAGGCAAATAAAACTCCTTTTAATTTTGGCGGGATTGAATCAGAGTATTCAGAATATGGTAAAGCTAAAATTGTATTTATACCAGTCCCGTATGACCTCACTGCTACTTATATTTCTGGAGCCAGAAACGGTCCAAAGGCTATAATTGATGCTTCTAATCACATGGAACTCTATGATGAAGAGATTGGGAAAGAGACATATCGAGTAGGAATCTCTACACGTGAACCGCTTGATGTTACCAATAAAAATCCTGAAGATATGTTGGATATGGTATCAAAGGCTGTTTCTTCGGAGGTTGATTCACAGAAATATCAAGTAGTGGTGGGAGGGGAACATTCAATTTCTCTGGGGGTGGTAAAGGAATTAGTAAAGAAGTATCCTAATTTATCTGTTCTTCAATTAGATGCCCATGCTGATCTTCGGAATAGCTATGATGATACACCATATAACCATGCATGTGTGGGAAGAAGGATAAGTGAGATGTGCCCACTTGTTCAGGTTGGTGTGAGAAGCATAAGTAAGGAAGAAGTAGATTTTAAAAAATCATCACAAGTGGTTACCATCTCAGACTATGAGGTAAAACAAGAACAAAAGTGGTATGAAAAGGCTTTAGACAACTTGACAGACGATGTTTATCTGACTATTGATCTCGATGTTCTGGATCCGGCTATTATGCCTTCAGTAGGCACTCCTGAACCAGGTGGGTTAAACTGGCATGAAACTATTAGGTTTTTAAGAATGATTTCAAAGGAGAAGAGGATTGTTTCTTTTGATCTAGTTGAACTTACTCCTCAATCCGGGAATGTAGCCCCTGATTTCTTAGCGGCAAAATTGATGTATCGAATTATGGGCTATGTTGCGGAATCGAAAGGCTGGTTATGAAGTGCTTAAACCCTTCATATTTCAGGATAAACTCAGCTTAAGCTTAGTTTAAGATTATTGTCTAGCCTCCGATAAAAGCACCAGTCACACTAATAGTGTAGGTAACAGGACTTTCAGGAGACACTGGAGAAGTAAGGGTAACACCCCCTATAACGATCCCAAAGCTGACGACACTACCAATGTCGACTACGACGGTAGGACCTGTAACTGGAACAACTCCGAATTTTAAGTCAAACCAGAATTTGCCTCCGGTTCCCATAATCAATAACCACCAGTTCCCAGTTGCATCGGTTCCTGCTTCAGTGGGAGGAACGAAAATGCTTAAACTGGCCGAAAGTCTATTATTTCCTAAAGATAATATCCTTACAGTGTGGGTACCAGAAGAAGATGTTTGCTCTGTACTACTTGAGACAGATTGATTTTCAAGCAACAAAAAATAATCAGAACCAAATTGGTTGGGGATTGTCTCTGCTTCAGTTGCTCTTACTATAGGTGTATTAGTGAGAAGTGTTATAGCAGTAATTAGAGGTAGAATGATCAATGGTATGAATATTCTTTTTTCCTGTTTATACTTACGCATCATTCCTCCTCTTGAAAATTATTATCTAAAAACACTGACAGCTAGAATATAATGTTAAAATTAACAATATTTGCTGTAAGTGTCAATTGAAAAACTAAAAAGTTGATGAATTTTAGCTACGATAATCTATTTTTTTTTGAGTTCCAGCTGGCAGAGTTCCTTGTCTACTTTAGTACAGCTATCTACAAGTAGTAGCTTAGAGATAGTATAGCTACAGTATTGGGGATCTCTAATTCCCTCTAAACAGAATAACATGCGGTGCTTTTTTGAATCTGTACGGATGTCTAAAAGCGATCCTTTGTCGCAGTTTAGGCACTTTTCATATTGAACAGGGATAATGGTTCCGGTCCTTTTAGCCAGATGCGCTTTCCCTTCCGACCAGGCATCACCTTCGAATTTTTCATCTATGTCAATACGATTGACTCTGTATAGAACAATTCTGCCATCTTGTTCGTTTAGTCGAGCATAGAAGTTTATCTTATCACTTTTGCAGAAGTTGTAGCGGTGTTGCATTTTGGAGCTTATCTTGACATAGACATAATCTTTAAAGTGGTCCAGGTTGATATAACCGTCTTTGAAATTAAGCAAGAAACCGTCGAAAGATAGTTGATGGTCTCGACGGCCGGCTTTTCTATAAAAACTGGGTTTAACTGAATTGATGGTCCCAGAAAAAGCAACTTCCTTACCCTTTAAATCTTCCAGCCAGTACTCAAAGGTATTCAGTGAACGGGTGAATTTTTGGTATTCCTCTTTTTGTACAATCAATTCAGGTATGTAAATCTCTTTTTCGTCATAGAATTCTTTGCAATTGAAGCAATTCCTTCCCACATGTTTGAATTTCCTAGTGCAGGTAGTGCCTTTATTTAATCTACGGCATCTCCAGTTAAAATAAATGCAGCCCTGAGGATAACACCGTTTAGATTTAAGCACGTGATGAACTGATACTCTGTGTTCAAAGTGGGTATGAGAGTGATGAACACATTTAAAAATATCGTGTCGTTTGTAGTGATTAATTATGGTCTTTGAGAGTGGTTGTGTTAATAAAGTTTTCACTGTTGCCTCATTAAGGGGTAACCTAAAATTCACCGCAGAGGTTGCGGAGTGCGCTGAGATAAATAGTTTTCTGCGGTTACCCCGTTAGAAATAGGAAATGGCCTGGAAGATTCTTAAGATCATAGTATCCGAAGCGTTTCCCTGAATAATCAGTATAATCGATAGGGCATTTACCATCTTTTTTGCTTTCTCGCGAGGTGCATCTGCGATAATCTGTGTCCTAAACTTTCACTTCTCTAAAGATACTGGTGCTTAAGCCTAAAAGTGCAATAAGGTTGGGAATCGCCATGGAGGCATTCAATATATCCGAGAGATTCCAGACAAGATTTACTCCAAATAATGCTCCTAACGCGACAAAGGAACAATATATCCATCGATAAGGTAAGCCTGCTGAGTAGCCAAATATGTATTGAATACATTTTTCTCCATAGTATGACCAGCCAATAATGGTAGAATATGCAAAAACAGCTAAACTCAAGGTAACGATATGCTTGCCAATTCCTGGAATACCTAAATTGAAAGCGAGAGATGTAAGCGCGGAACTGTTTTCTCCACTTGTCCAGGCGTCAGGGAATAGGAGAATGACAAAAGCAGTCATGGAACATATAACGATGGTATCGAAGAAAACACCGGACATGGAGATAAAACCCTGTGAAAGAGGTCTCTCCGTTTTTGCCGCAGCATGGGCTATGGACGTACTTCCCAAGCCTGCTTCATTGGAGAACACCCCCCTTATGATGCCATAGCGAATGGCTTGAGCTACCAGGGCGCCGGAAAATCCACCGCTTGCAGCAATGGGTGAAAAGGCATGAGTGAGTATTAGTGAAAATACATCATCTATTCTTGATATATTTAGCATCAAGATTACAAGGGCAGCTCCTATGTAAAGAAGGGACATAAAAGGTACGAGGATTTCTGTAACCCTGCCAATTCTTTTTATTCCACCAAGGATAACCAGGGCGGTGAAAATAGCTAAAAGAATGCCGGTAATTATTTCCGGTATGTTCCAGCATTTACGTAAAACGAGAGCAACCGAATTAGATTGTGCCATATTTCCGATGCCAAAGGCAGATACCGCTCCGGCAAGAGAGAAGACCCATGCAAGCCTCTTTATGCCCAATCCTTGCGAGATGTACCACATAGGTCCACCCGAGATGGTACCATCCTTTGACACGCATCGATACTTGACTGCCAGAAAAGATTCGCAGAATTTAGTTGCCATTCCAAAAAGGGCACAGATCCACATCCAGAACACGGCACCTGGTCCGCCTAAAAAGATTGCAGTGGCTACTCCTGCAATGTTACCGGTTCCGATAGTGGCTGCAAGCTCAGTAGTCAGAGCTTGCAAAGGGGTTATGTCTCCCCGGGCAGATCCCGGGTCCCTTGACTTGAGAAGAAGTTTCAAGGTATGAGGTAGTTTGCGGATGGATATAAACTTGAGCCCAATTGTAAGGAAGATACCGGTTCCAAGCAGAAGCACAATATAAGGAAGTGCAATAAGTGAGTTGATGTAATCAATGAAATTGTGTAGTTTCATCTCAGTAACGGAGATTTATTATTTTACTGTTTTGTAATTTATGGTTGTGATAATTCAAAATATTTGTTATTCATCATTTAACAGTCTTATCTATAGAAGCATTTTTTAAGAATTAATACCATAAATAGTAGGTTATGACTAGAGTTAACTAAGAATAAAGCCTTTGTGAGTGTGATGTATAATCAAGAGTGTAATTTTTTGAAAGGGAAAGGGATTCCCTATCGGCATGTGTATCACCTGCTGTATGGAACTGGAAAGACAGGTGGACCGTTGGATGGGCAAACTGAAAATCGATATTTTCATGATGCAAATCTGATAGGTTATGGTGGTACTGATAAAGAAATAGAAGAAATTAATGAGATGGAGTTTAGCATTGGCAACTTATCTCCTGAAATACAGGATATCAGGGCTATGATAGATTTCTGTTGTATCTGGAGGTACGATTATCCGGAACGTATCCACCATATTTGCAGGGCTATTGGTGGAAGTGGAAGTACCATAAGCAGATGTCATTACCAGGTGGGTACGGATAAGCGTGATGAACTTACGGCTTACGCACGTGCACTGAAGAAATGGCTGGAACAAGACATTGATGAAAATGAGTTTTCATTAAAAGATAAGGATCTTGAAGAAGAGATTGAAAAAAAGGTATTTAGTTTGTTGGGAAAGAAGGAAAGGTTGAAGAGACTACTGGTTGAACGAACGCTTCATGGTTTAGTGACCCGTAATATTGATTGTTCATTTTTCGGAACAGATAAAGAGGAAAAATCTGTTAGCCTTGATCCCTGTAATGCTTTGCGACTACCGGAGGATTGGAGGTCAAGGATGAGTATGCTGGAAAGCGAGATAAAGAAGGAATTAGGAAGGAAGGCATATGATTTCCTTTGTGAGGTTGGTGGTGCAGACCCGCCTTGTCACTTTAAATTTATTCGGAAAGTAGATATATTGATCGGGAGTATTGGGTGTCTCAAATGGCGGGGATACCTTCCTCCCAGGGATAGTAAGGTAAGCGGAAGGAGGAAATTAACGAAGGAATACCTTTCTATAATGTACTCTTACTGGAAAAATGATGAAGTGGAAGATGGATGGAGTGGGGATGCTTCATTTCGCAAAGTCAAAGAGGAACTCTTCGATGCTCTGGGGGAAAGAAAATCTTTTAAAAGATGGCTTGTTGCTTCACTCTGGAAAAATATTCAGAATCAGACGCGCTATCAGGATTTTACTATGAAGCGCTGGGTTGAGTTTGTACAGATTACACGTAGCCACAAAAACTCTGTTGATGATCAAGATTAGGTGTTTTAATTACTGTTGAGGTTTTTTAAATGAATAAGTTGATGGATATTAAAGAGATGGAGAAAAGATATAGTGGCGGCGAAGATTCTCTGGATTTAACAGTTGAAAAATGGTCTCGTATTCATGATTTTTTAGAAACGGCCTTTAGATTGGAACACTTTATGGAAGTATTAAATGCTGCAGTAGTACCCATTTTTTTATGTGTTGAGTATAGAGACCGCTGTGAACTCTGTCCTTTGTTCAGGGTTTGTGAAAGAGGAAAATCTGAAATTTTCAATAAGGTGATGAGGGTTATACAGTCGTATACCATTGCAGGTGATTTATTGCCAAGAGATCCTCTATTGGGAATAATGGGAAATTTTGTAGAAGAATTAAAAAGATGTAAAAGTGATGCAAGGGGAAAGGCGTGTTGAGGGCATAGGGCCCCTTGATTATGGATTTTGAATTGCGTATTTTGGATTAGATAAAAGCCAGAAGAAAATAGAGAGGAGGGAACGAAGTGTAGGGCATAGACTGATGAGAAGTAATTCGAGAAGTGGTGGAACTGTTAGAAGAAAAAAAATAAAGGTACAAGGGAATTAATAGCAACTAAATAATTGAGAATTTAAGGAGAAAAGGAGGAGATGAGAAATGAGTAGAAAAATAATGTGTATGGGTACTATGGTTTTCTTAGTTTTATTTGGGTGCACGTCTGTCAAGGTGCAAAAATTTGAGATAGACACGAAAGAACCAATTTCGGTTGATATTACAGGGATGAATGCCGAACAGCAAGACGTCGCAAAAGGCATGATAGATGAAATTATCCCCCTCATTAAGGCTGGAAAAACCGAGAGTGAGATCATAAAGATATTACAGGAGAGAGAAGGTAAGAAGATTACCCGGTATCGGGTTGAAGTTGGTGATTCACCATTCAAAGGGCCTGAAGATGCCAAAGTTACTATCATAGAATTCACTGACTTTCAGTGCCCTTTCTGCAGCAGGGTGCAACCAACGTTAAAAAAGATACTCGAGAAATATCCCCAGGATGTGAGGAAGGTTTTTAAACAACATCCTCTGACATTTCACAAGGATGCTCCACTGGCTGCTGAAGCTTCTCTGGCTGCTGGAGCGCAGGGGAAATTTTGGGAAATGAAGGAAATTCTCTTTAACAATCAAAAAAAGTTAAAGGAGGAAAATCTTGTGGAATATGCCCAGAATTTGGGACTTGATATTGAAAAATTTAAGGCTGATCTCAGAGATCATACATACAAGGAGCAGGTAGACAGGGAATCGAAACAGGCGGTTACGCTAGGAGCTACAGGTACACCAGCCTTTTTTGTAAATGGTAGATATTTAAGTGGTGCGAAACCATTAGATGCCTTTGTTAAAGTAATAGATGAGGAATTAAGCGGGAAAAAGGTTCCTTTTAAATGGGGTAAGAATGTTAAAGATGGAAAAAAGAAAAAGCAAAGCAAAAAAGAGGACCCCAATAAAATATATACTGTACCAGTGGGAAAATCTCCTTATAAGGGGCCAAAAGATGCACCGGTAACTGTAGTTGTGTTTCAGGATTTTCAATGCCCTTTTTCTAATAGATCACAGGCTACCATAAAACAACTCATAGAGACCTATCCAAATCAAATTAAGTTGGCATTTAAAAATTATCCCCTTCCATTTCATAAGGATGCTCCCTTAGCTTCTGAAGCTGCTCTGGCTGCAGGGGAGCAAGGAAAATTTTGGGAGATGCATGACAAGATATTTGCCAATCAAAAGAAATTAAAGATTGATAATTTGAAGAGTTATGCTCAAGATCTAAACCTTGACATGAATAAATTTAATGAGGATTTGGAGACCCATCAATTTAAAAAGGTAGTGGATGGAGATGTGAAAATAGCTAAAAGCCTTGGTGTAAGAGGAACCCCCACATTCTTTATCAATGGTAAAAAATTGGTAGGTGCAAAGCCATTTACTGAATTTAAGAAAGTGATTGATCCACTCATTAAGTAGAAGAAAAAATAGTCAAAAATATCATTTTATAAGTCGTGGTCTAGACTATTAAAGGCTCTCAGACGCTGTTGGTTGGGAGTCTTTTTTTAATTATAATTTGAGGGGGAAAAAGAGAGTGCATCTTCTGGACAAGATTCAATACATTTACCACATGCATAGCAATCTGGAATAATCTTATGATCTTGCATAATACTGTTAATGGCAGTGCAGGGGCTTTCTTTTATACATTTATTGCAACTGGTACACCTGGTATTGTTTTTATGGATTTTGAAAAAACTTAAGTGTTCGAAAGGCCATGTAATGAGACCAGCTGGACAGAGGAATTGACAAAATGGTCTGTAGTAAAACAGGCTTGCTAGCATGACAATGGAGATGACACAAAGAGTATAGACGTCAGGTTGCCAGTGAAAGAGTTCAAAGGGATTGAAAAAGTTATAAATATTTATTCGAAACGAAAAGATAAATATGAGAAAGATTGCAAATAGTGAAAATCTGATACTATTTGTAATGGTAAAGGGGAACTTGAATTTCTTTATGAAAACAGACACCTTAAAAATAACTTCCTGCACACATCCCAGAGGGCAAATCCAGCCACAGAAGATTTTATTTCCTAAAATGGTAAAGAGGATCATGGCGGCTGCCATAATGATCATGGGAGGAGGAAGGAAGCTTCTTAAATGGTAGATTAACATTGATTTAGTGAGAGCACAAAGAGGGCTGGGGTGTATGCCGATCAAGATACCGAAGATAACAAATAGGATAAATAAAGTGAAGATTCTTAAGAGATTAGAAACTTTTCTCATCGCTAAAAGAATTATAGCCAAGATGGTAACCACAAGGTAGAGAAGATACTTAAGTGAAAAAACCAGTTGTAGATATCCCTGCTCTTTTAAAAAGGGTATAAGAACTAATACCATGATCGTGACAAAAGTTACTTTGATAATGAGACCTTTTGCTTTCATCGCATACCTCATTGAGAGCTATTCAAACTTGTTAAAAAATAGGATTTCATCGAGTTTCAGGCGTGGAGTAGGGATAGTACCTTCTTCCTGTGGGTAACCCAGAGCGAGAAGGGAAATGATCTTCCAGTCTTTTGGTATACGCAGTAGCTTTTTTATATTTTTCTCTTTGAACCAACCAATCCAGCAGGTACCCAACCCCATCTCTGTTGCCCGCAGCACCATATGTTCCATAGCGATACCCAGATCAATCTGGTGATAATGGATACCCTTGACTGATTCTCCGAGGTAGTGAGTAAGCAGGTTTAATTTTGCACATCCTATGATAATTACGGGTGCAGATGCTGCCCACTTGTTGGGAACTACACCTCCCAGTCCCTTACCAACGATTTCTTTTAAAAGAATTGTATCGGTAACTGCGACGAACCTCCAGGGCTGTGCATTACAAGCAGAAGGTGCAGATTGAGCTGCCTTAACAATCGAAATAATTATGTCCTTATCAATAGATTTATTTTTGAAATTTCTTACACTATGTCTTTTTTGAATAATTTCAGTAAGATTTGGCATTTGTCTATACCTTTTTACCCCGTGAGAAAGAAAGCCAAGTAATTTAAGATGATTATTAGTTTTTATAACATTTCTCGGGATTTGTATAAAGAAAAATGTGGGTTTTTTACTGAATGATTTGGCAACTTAAGATTGATGATAGTGGTTGCTTTTGGTATCTAATTAATTTATGATACACCTTGAAAAATGAGAACTTTATTAAAAAAGGAGTAAATCATGGCGAAAACGTATGATCTTATTGTGATAGGTGCAGGACCTGCGGGGCTGATGGCAGCAAAGACTGCAGGAGAAAATGGCCTTACTGTGGCTTTATTGGAAAGAAAGGACAGTATTACTGACATTAACCGGGCCTGTACTATGATGCTGCTTGTCTTAAATGAGTATATATTTGGTGAAAGAATAACCTATAATACCAGAGATGGAAGGATTTCTTTTCCTGTCAACGGTTTTTCTATCCGCTATGATGGTCCACGCAAGAATCTCTATGGCTGGCAATTTTATTCTCCCAAAGGTGAATGCATTTCCTTTGGAAATTACAAGGAAGGAGAGGCAAAAGGTAGCGAGGGGAGAATATCAGTCGTTTTTGACAAATCTTCGCTATTACGGTGTCTGCTTGAAGATTGTGAGCAGCATAAAGCCGAAGTATTCTCAGGCACTAATGTGGTGGAGATAGAAAAGAAAGATGACAAGGTTTGCATAAAGACTAAAGAAGGGAAGAGTTTTGAGGGGAGATTTATTATTGCGGCAGATGGAACTAATTCACTCGTTGCCAAAAAGCTGGGGTTTAATGAAGAGAGGAGGTTCTATGCGACACTATCCGGATTTGGATGGGACTTGCTGGGTAGCGAGATGGAAGAAGCTATGTCTCTTAAAACCTGGGTAGGAGAGGAAAAACCTACAATTTTTCTTTTTTCAATCCCCAGGGCATACAGTGATGAATTTGCGGTTATAGGGGGAGGGTTTAATCCCCATATTGATTATGAAAGGCAGGTAGACAATTTTCTTTCTCAGGGAAGATTCTCTTCCTGGTTTAAAAATGTGGAGAAGGTAAGGAGTGTGGCTTTTTGTGAGAATGTCTATTCTCCGATTCGGGAGCCCTACCGTGACAACACGTTATTAATCGGTGACGCTGCCTGGTGTCAGGAGGTAGAAATAACGGGCGCAATACTTTGCGGATGGAAAGCAGCAAATGCCGTTACCGTTGCACTGGCTGATAACAAAATTAACAGAGAGGGGATTGAGAGCTATATTGATTGGTGGAAAATGTCGCTTGCTGACCGGCATGATTTTAGGGATTATCTGCGGCCATTTACCATGCCTGTACTGATGAGCAATGAGGACATAGATTTCCTTTTTAATGCGGTTAAGGGGCCACTGAAACCAACGCTACATGCATTTACGGGGGGAGAAATCTTATCTGCGGAAATCCAGAAATTGGTACCCATGCTTCAGAAGAAGAAACCACGTCTGTTTGAGAAGATTGTAAAATTTGGCACTACCCCGCTTGAAGCACTCCTGGAAGAGGGGATGAGAACAGGGTATCCCAACAAGCAGTGAAAGCATAGTATTCTAAGTAATTTAAGTGCTTATTCTCATTGTGAAAGCCTGCAGCTTAAATATAATCTAAAATAAAACTCGCCTAAATCCATCCATCAGGAAAGTGCCAACATGCCAAAAAATTCAAATGTTTCAATTGTACTAGTAGAAACAAAATATCCAGAAAATATAGGCTCAGTGGCAAGAGGGATGAAGAACATGGGGTTAAAAGAACTTATATTGATTAACCCGGTACCATATAAAAACCTTGAAGCCTATGCCCTCGCACACAGATCAAAAGAAATAGTTGATAAGGCACTGGTATATGATGGTTTAGAAGAAGCATTGAGCAATTTTACATTTATAATTGGGACTACTCAAAGAGTGAGGGGGCGTCGTTACCCGCTCTATACCCCGAAAGAGATAGCAAAAGAGGTAAGAAGAATCGGCAGCAAGAAGAAAATCGCGCTCGTTTTCGGCAGAGAATCTAAAGGACTTAGTAATGAAGAACTGAGAAAGTGTCACATGGTTTCTACAATTCCTGCAGCATCAAAAAAACCTGCAATAAATGTTGCTCAAGCGGTCATGATATATTGCTATGAATTATACCAGCATATTATGGATGAAGAAAAGGTTGAAATCTTTAAATGGGATTTGGCGAAAAACAGAGAGATACAGTATATGTATGATCACCTGCAATCATGCCTGCATGAAATGAATTTCCACCCCAAGGATGATATTAAGGATTTTATAGATCGTTTTAGAAGAGTATTAGGAAGGATAAGGTTGGAGAGAAGGGACGTAAAGCTGTTTCATAAGTTGTTTGCGGAAGTAGAAAGGGCAATAAATCAATCTAGCAAGAAAGGTGGGGCGCAGCTATGATCTTATAAGATTTCTCACGGGGTTTGAAAATTATGTCAATCATCCAAAGTCCACCCTTTTCAAGTGTGGTCGTGTACTCCCTCATATTTTTGACCAGCGTTGGGATTATCAAATGCAGACTGGTCAAATTCCCCTTCGCTTTTTGCCACAATGCAGGAAACCACACAGTCGCCGGCTACGTTGACTGCGGTACGGGTCATGTCAAGTAGTCGATCCACACCGATAATAAGAGCAATACCTTCAACCGGAAGACCTACCTGTTGCAGAACCATAGCAAGCATTATAATTCCCACACCGGGCACCCCAGCGGTGCCGATAGATGCAAGGGTAGCGGTAAGTATTACAGATAGGTATTGGACGAAGCTCAGATCAATATTATATGCCTGAGCGATGAAGACGGTAGCAACTCCCTGCATGATAGCGGTACCATCCATGTTGATGGTAGCACCAAGAGGTATAGTAAACGAAGCAATGGTATTCCTGATGCCGAGACGGTGGGTTGCAGTTTCCAGGGTGATAGGAAGGGTGGCGTTACTGCTGGCAGTACTGAAGGCAAATAGCATCGCCGGGCGCATTTTTCTGAAGAAGACAAAAGGATTTAAACCCGCCAGTAGTTTTATCATAAGGGTATAGGTTGCTGTGCCGTGCAAGATAAGCACAAAGAGGACAAGTAGGAAATAGGTTATTAGGTTCCCAATGGTGTTAAATCCCAGGGTCGCAAAAAGCCTTGCCATTAGACAAAAGACCCCGTACGGGGCAAAGTTCATTAAAATAATTATTAATTTCATGATGATCTCATTGAGATCGTTAAAGAGATTTGCAATCTTTTCTCCCGATTTGCCGGCAAGTGCTACGGCGATGCCAAAGAGAATTGAAAAGACTATGACCTGTAGCATATTACCTTCGACCATGGCTCTAATAGGATTGCTGGGAAAGAGGTTGAACAAAACATCCTTTAACGCAGGAGTCTCTTTTGGTATATACTCGACTGCCTGCAAATTCCCTCCTTCCCCCGGACCCACAAGTACAGAAAATACTAATGCCAGGGTGACAGCAAAGGCGGTGGTTAAGAAATAAAGCCCTAGGGCTTTAATCCCCAGACGGCCAAGTTTTGTGGTATCACT
This sequence comes from Thermodesulfobacteriota bacterium, assembly GCA_036446115.1. Classification (GTDB taxonomy): domain Bacteria; phylum Desulfobacterota; class WTBG01; order WTBG01; family WTBG01; genus JAZFSJ01. Next base: position 14,129 of record JAZFSJ010000041.1, read on the forward strand.
CAGCGAACAAGTGCCACATACCAGAGAGACAAAGACTAAAGGCACAACGAGCATTTTAAGGCTGTCAATAAAAATCTTTCCTATAATGTGAAACAAACCATCAGTAATGTATGATTGAACGAAAACGGAGTCGGGAAGGAAGTATTTTAAGGCAAGGCCGGTGATAAGGCCCAAGGCCATAGCCAAAAGAATTCTGGCAGTGAGGCTAAGTCTTCTTTCGTCCTTTGACATGTAGCTCCTTCTTTTTATTGTAAAGATTAATGGTAGTTTCTTGTGATCTAAGTAGATTTTCTAATCTAAAAACTACCTGAGTATAAGAGAAGGGTTATTGTCAAGTAAATATGTTTTTAATAAAATCAGTGAAATATAAAGATGATTTTTAGAACATGTCGAATGAGCTTAAATTGCTAGAATTTCCTCAAAACTATTTATGTCATATCACTCATAAGCTACAATTAAGGAATGAATAAATATTTGTGGATTGGTGATTGATGTATAACCTAGTTTGTTTAGAAATTCAATGTATTCAATTGTCTGACTAGTAGTGATGCGGTAATCGAACTGAATATTATGCAGGGCTAGCTCTACAGTCTTTTTGTCCATCCCCGTATATTTTACTCCAATTTTTATCGCTTCCAAAACATTTTCTTCGATATAGTTAATCGACTTGAGGTGAGCTTTAAATAAAGAGGTTACTTTAGAGGGGTAATCATTAAAAAACTGTGTGCTGACAACCAAAACACAACAGGGATGATCATGCCAGATATCCTTTGAATAGAGCAATATAGTACCTGTGCTTTTGGTAATGGCCATAGAGGTATATGGTTCCCATGCAATAAAAGCATCTATCTGATTGCTACTCAAGACACTTATCATCTCAGGAGGTTTAATAGTAATAACAGTAAACAGACTATCAGATAAGCCGGAATTTGAAAGCGCTTTACGTAAAAGGAAATCTTGAATGGTGGAATGACCTGGGATGGCGATAACCTTTTTTTTGAGATCGGTTAGGTTCTTGAAGGGAGCATTCTTTTTTACAACTATTGCAGAACCGTTTTTATTAACCTGGGAGATAACTTTTACCTGAGCAGTTTTATTCGCAACGGCAACAGTAGCCGGTGACAGACCAACATATCCCACATCAAGGCTGTCTGCGGCAAAACCACTCATAAGTTCAGGACCTGCCTTAAAAATACCGGCAACCTCAACTGAAAGTCCCTCCTGCTTAAAAAAGCCTTTTTCTAGGGCAACAAAGGCTGGCAGATGATGAAGATCACTTTGAAGATATGCCAATCGTATCGGATTGCTCTCTTGATTATTTAGAGTACAGGAGGAGAGGAGCATGGTGAAGAAAAAAAATAATATAAGTATTCTTTTTCCTGAAAGTTCTATGACCATGGAAGTGCTCAGGGGAATTGCAAAGATTCTGGATGCTATTATCCCAAAATTTGCAGTAGCCATCTACTGCGGCTTGAAAATCCTTGCTGCAACGCTTGTTTCACAATTTTGCTCCTCAACATATTTATAATATGCCTTCGTCACAAAATCGCTCCAACTGCTCGTTTCGCTGCGGTTTTCTACGCCTCGCCACGACGTCTACTGCAAAATCTGGGTTAAAATTCAATCTGA
>JAZFSJ010000042.1:0-9295 GCA_036446115.1 Thermodesulfobacteriota bacterium
TTTAAAAGTTCTTCTGCAAGTTTCAATGCTTCCTCCGAACCGACTTTTGACCAGTCATCATAATAGTCTGCATCTTCCCGTAATGCTTTGCCCTTTTGCAAGGCTTCGACAAAATATGCTGATAGTTTTCCAGTTCCAACATAGAGATGTTTTAAGGCGATAATCAGACAATGATGGCTTTTTTCGCGATAGTTTCTCGCATATAACAGTGCTCGTGCTGCATGAAACATGGCATAATAACTCTGAATAGTTGCCCATTTGTATTTCCCGCGCTCATATCCCTCTTTTCCATCCATAAGGTCTTGCTCTGCCGTTTTAAGCTCTTTCTGAACCAGGGCAAACCCTTGAGAAAATTCTTTTATCCTGCCTTTTTTCAAACACTCTTCAAAGGTCATTACTGCTTCCTTCCCACAGGACAATCCCTTTGTTCACCTGTTCATAGAAGATAGAATCTGTTTTTTTCTTTTCCATAAAGCTTAGATTAGTATGGATTATGCTCTGGATTTTTCTCTTGCTTCTATATTTCTTAATCTGCTTCAACATAAGGTCTTTATTACGGCTAATAATTAATAAATCTATATCACTGTCTGGTGTATTCTCTCCCCTGCTAGAGCTGCCAAAAAGAATTATTTTAGAGGCCAATGGTTTTATTTTTTTCAGGAGATCATTTATTTGGGTTATTGTTTCTATCACCTTAAGTTGTTTAATGATAAGATTTTTATGGTTCAGAGTATAAAAGAATGCCTTTCCTCTTTTAGTCCTGAAAAGAAAATCCGTAGTAATAAGTTCACGGAGTGCATAATTAACTCCAGATTTGCTGACTTTAGTTGATTTTTGAATCTCGCTTTCAAGAAAATCCCTGATCGGATGATCTATAAGAAAATACAGTATCTTTTGAGCATTGGTAGCAATTAAAACATTCTTTTTCATTGGACTAACTCCCAAATAAATGGACTACCACCCAATATATTAGACAATACACTTTATGTCAAGCAGTTTTGACACTGCCGTCTATTAAAGAGCATAGATACCAAAAGCAGGGAGTATAGAATGGAGTCGAGAAAAATGGATAGGATTTACTGTTAAACTGCCGATTAAAAGTCTCAAAGGTTATTTCAGGATTGCCAATCTTACTCTATTATAAAGCCACAGGAAAGAAAGGGCACACAAAATAAAAAAGGGTTAACCCTGCCTCAGCTAACCCATTAATGTTCTTGGTAGTCCCAACGGGAATCGAACCCGTGTTTTCGGCGTGAGAGGCCGATGTCCTAGGCCACTAGACGATGGAACCCTTTATCAATCCAAAGACGCTAAGCAGACCAAAACATTTGATGCGCTGGAGTGGCTGGCTGCTATGTGCAGTCATGTGCCGAATCGGGGAGAATAGATGGTGAGATATTATGGCCACTACAGCAATGTAAAAAGGGGAAAGCGTAAAAAAGAAAACCAGGATGATGTGATCCCTAACCTTATTGAAGAAAGCGATATATCTCCGGCACAGCGAAAGGCCTGGGCGCGGCTTATTCAAAAAATTTACGAGGTAAATCCTCTTGAGTGTCCCAAATGCCAGGGTTCCATGAGGATTATCGCGTTCATCGAACGGGAACAAATTATTCAAAAGATATTAAAACACCTCGGGCTCTGGCATGTTAAAACAAGGCCGCCACCCAGGATTCATTCCCCACCAGGAGATTTCTACACGGATTACTCCGATTCTCAAATCCCACCCTGGGATAATCCGAGATCAAAATAAGCGATATAATTGGTTTTTTCGGACTTGACAGAACAGAATAAAGCTAGTATATTTATGCCTATCTAAAAATAATCATGAGTAATTTACGATCATGGTAAAATCAACCAAATATTTACCCCGATACATAGAAGAACCCGTGGCCAAGGATCTTAAACAGAAGATGGTCTTTGTCGCCGGACCCCGTCAGTCAGGTAAAACCACCCTGGCAAAACATCTCTGTGAAGTCGCTGGCTTTGATATCAAACGAAGATACCTGAACTGGGACGCAACCGAAGACAGGGAAAACATCATTTTAGAGCGCTTTCCAGCAGGTGCTGGGTATCTGGTACTGGATGAGATTCATAAATACTCTCGCTGGCGGCAGGTGGTGAAGGGCCTCTACGACAAGAGAGGGGATGAGCTCCAGATTCTGGTCACCGGCAGTGCCCGCCTCGACTATTACCGTCGCGGAGGTGATTCCCTCCAGGGCCGCTACCACTTTTACCGCCTTTTCCCTCTCACCTATGCAGAGCTGGGCTTGCCTTCTCCATCCACCATCATGGATCTCCTCACCTATGGGGGCTTTCCCGAACCTTTTTCCCTTCAATCAGAAAGAGAGAGCAGGCGCTGGAGCAGGGAATACCGCTCGCGGGTGGTGAGAGAGGATCTTACGGATCTTGAGAATGTTCAGGATGTTGCCCTCATAGAGAAGATGGCCCTTCGCCTCCCTGATCTGGTGGGTTCACCCCTGTCATTAAACGCCCTGAGAGAAGACCTTCAGGTCTCACATCAGTCGGTTTCCAGATGGATGAATATGCTTGAAAACCTCTACATGATTTTCAGGATTTCTCCCTTCGGCACCCCAAAGCTCAGAGCGGTAAAGAAAGAGGCTAAGCACTATCATCTTGACTGGACCCTGGTTAAGGATACAGGAGCGCGGTTTGAAAACCTCGTGGCATGTCATCTCATCAAGTGGTGCTTCTTCCTCCAGGATACAGAAGGCAGAGACATCGAGCTTCGCTATTTCAGGGATACGGACAAACGAGAGGTTGACTTTGTGATCGTGGAAGATGGCAAACCCGTTCACTTTATTGAATGCAAAGCCTCCGGAAAATATCCCAGCCTACCCTTGCGCTATCTAAAACAGCGCTTCCCCTCTGTAAAGGCAACCCAGATTTCCCTTGAAGGTGATACCGACCTCATTTCAAAAGAAGGCATCAGGATCTGCCCTGCCCACCTGCTTCTTGCCAAACTCGTTTAGCCCCATACAATGGATATCAGGTTCCACCAGGGGCAGTCCGATCTATTCTCAAACTCAATTATACTATTTCTGCTCCTAATATTTCCTTCATCTGTTTTAATCCAAATTCGTGATCCTCGCCATTAAGGCCGGCAATACAGTTTTTAATAACCTTAACCCTATATCCCCTCTGCACCGCATCAGCTACGGTATAGAGTACGCAAACATTGGTAACACAACCCGTCACCAGAAGTTCGTATATTTCACTTTGTGTTAACATCTCTTCCAGCTTTGTTTTGAAAAATCCGGAATAGTTCTCCTTAGTCACCACCTGGTCTTCCGGAAGGGGTTTTAATTCCTCAATCACCTGTGCGCCTTCGCTTCCCGCAACAGCATGAGGTGGCCACCCCATCCGTTCAAACTCCGGGTCTTCTTTCTCATGGGAGTCGCACACATAAATAACAGGAATATTTTTTTCTCTTGCTTTCTCCAACTCAACTTTTATATGGGGTATGATCCCCCGGGCAGCGGGGACTTCCAAGGGAGCCCCCTCTAAAACAAAATCATTTAACATATCAATTACCAGTATAGCTGTGCGTCCCATCATCGTTCCTTCGTTATTCTATCTTCAAACACCTCATCCTGTTAATAGCGCCAGCTACCTCGTATATCCGGGGTAGCGCTAAATTACCCACCTTATAGGGAAGCAGAACATCAAATCCCTTTTCTCCTACATCGCGCATCACCTTTTCAAGCCCTTCCTTCAAGCCTTCACTCTTATTCAGGTAGTGATTAGCGTAATAGTGGATAAGAAATCCTATGCACCTGGTCTGGCTTATGTCTACCAACTGTTCCAGATAGGAAAGGTCAATGAAATCTGTTCCATAAAGGATTCCCTTTAAACCCTTGGCGTCAATCTTCACATCTCTTTTTCCTCTCTGAGAATCAAAACTTGATGACATGGGCTTGCGCTCAGAAAACTCACCGAAAGATGTTCCCCCTTCATCCATTCGCTTTACTTCATGTCTTAAAGCAATCTCCTTGGCCTTTTCAGTCACACAGCACGGTCGATACTCATCCATCATGATTATGGTATCCGCTACATCAAAGTAGTCCCCTGATCCCCCCATAACCAGCACGGTGGAAACACCATAGTCCCTGTAAAGCTTCTGTACCTTATCAATGAAAGGAGTAATGGGCTCTTTTTCTTTTGCTACCAATTCCTGCATTCGCTCATCCCGCACCATAAAGTTGGTAGCCGAGGTATCTTCATCAATCAGTAAAACCTTTGCCCCCATGCCAACAGCCTCGATAATATTCGCCGCCTGTGAGGTGCTTCCGCTGGCATTCTCAGTAGAAAAACGTTCAGTATCTCTCTTAAGGGGTAGATTACTAATGAAAGGACTTATGGTTACCTTCTCTATACTTCGTCCATCCTCTGCCCTGATCTTAACCGCAGCATCATGGGTAGCGATATACTCCCTGCCATCTCCCGGTACATGATTGTACACACCCAGCTCAATTGCATTCAAAAGGGTGGATTTACCATGAAATCCCCCACCCACAATGAGCGTCACCCCTTGGGGGATCCCCATCCCCTGGAGCAAACCTCGATTAGGAAGTTCAACCTCTGCCTCTAATTCCTGGGGAGACTGGAAAGGCACCACACCCATTTGCAAAGGACGATCATCAACTCCACTCCTTCTGGGAAGAATGGCCCCATTGGCTACAAAAGTCACCAGGTCCTTTTCCTTAAGCCATTTCCTTAACACTCTCTGATCTTCAGCTAACTTAATGTGTGATTTAAGTTCGTTGGTTTTGAGATTTCGCAAGAACAGAGATTCTTCCACGATCTGGGGTATCTCCTGGAAGAACATGGCAATGGCTTCAAGTCCCAGGATAGTTCTGCCACTGGCAGGTAGTCCCACCATAAATCTTACCTCAACCTTTTGCTCATCAACGTTTACCGAGTTTCGTTCCAATACTTCCTGTCTGCCACTATCTATGGCAACAAGACCACTCTTGCCTATTCCCCTTCTTCCTTTACAACCCCTTCTTATTGCTAAGGAGAATTGCCGGGCTAAGTAATCTTCCAGGGCAATCTTCTTTAACCTGCTGTCCCACAGGTCGGAGGGAAATCCCGCTTTAGCCATTTTCACCTCCGCCCGCACACGGGAAGGTGAGGCAAAAGGATCACCCTGCACATGATCAATAAACAAGGTGAAATTCATATACTCATAAGCACCTTTAATATCCTTATAGGCTTTATAACCCTTGCCATCAAGCCTGGTAAGAATCTTTCTCAGTTCTTCCCTTAAAAGCATAAAAATTTCACCTTAAAGAAACTATCCTCTTGGCTATCATGATCGCTGACCTGAGATCCCTATGAGGGAGTGCACCCGGCCTCCTGGATTGCACCAGCTTTACCGCCTCTTTAAAACCAAAGCCTATCTCACACAAGTAGCACACCACTATGGAAGGAGACCTTCCTATTCCTGCATTACAGTGCACCAGAACCTTGTGGTCAGCTATCTTTTCCTTAATCCACTCAACAGCCTTGGGAATATACTCGGGATTGATAGGTTGAAAGTCTTTCAATGGAATTTTAAGATACTCAATCCCTTCACGGTAAGTATCATGCTCTTCAGCACAGTTAAGTACCGCCGTAATCCCCTCAGATAATTTTCGTGCATCTTCAATATCACTTATTGCCAGTCGTTCTAGAATAAAGTACATGTTTCACTTCCCATCTTTAAATTTTGTTGTTTTTCTAACACTATAGCATTCATTATTTATAATGAAAAGACGTAATTGTAAAGGTTTAAACGAAAAATTTAAACTAAAGAATTCCAATCTGAACAAGAAGACACTATAGTGAAAAACAGTAAACCTTGAACAAAACATATGGTTGAAATTTCCTTGACATTAATTGTACTTCAGTTATATATGAGTATACTCATTAATGGTGACTGCCTTTTCAGCTCACTATTCCATTTTGGATCTTCATTAAAACGTTATGAGAGCCTCAGGAAAGAACTTTAAGAGAAGAGAACGGAAGAAGCAAGCTACCAGAGACGCCATATTTAAAACTGCCCAAAAGCTCTTCAACCAGAAGGGTTTCGAAAAGACCTCCGTAGAAGACATTACCGAACGGGTAGACATAGCTCAAAGTACCTTCTTCAATTATTTTCCACGCAAAGAAGACATTTTAGTTGAAATATTCAAGCGGGAACTCCCCTTCCTTAAGGAAAAGTGCCAAGATATACTGGCCTCAGATGTTTCCATCAAAAAGAAGATCCACAACATTTTTGCAACTGCAGCTAAAATTGCGGTAAAAAACGAAAGCATTTCCCGGTCTATGTTAATCAAAAACTTCTCCAGTTTCTCTAATAAAAAGTATAATGGCGTTTTTTTTGAAGGATTCAGAAGCGCCCTTTCTCGCATTTTGGAAAAGGGACAGCAGGAAGGAGACATACGCAAAGATGTACCAGCAATTAAACTGGCACGTATGCTGGAAGGTGTTTTCACCCTGTACGTCATGGATTGCCTCATAGTAAGAACACGGAAAATATCCACTAAAGAACTCTTCAGCCGGCTCAATCTGTGCCTTGAGGGAATGCTGGATAGTTGATGAAGGGAAAGAGTAATTTTCCAGAATGTTCAGTAAACATAAATTTCTTAACTATGAAGAGGATGGAAAATGAATAGTGCTTATGATCTTATTGTAGTTGGAGGAGGTCCTGCGGGTCTCACTTCCGCCAAGGTGGCAGCGGAAAATGGCCTTTCCGTAGCCTTAATTGAAAGGAAAGACAACGCCCAAGACATTCTTAGAATGTGTGGCATGATGCTGGTTACCCTCTCCAGCAGCTATATGGGAGAGAGGGTTATCCACAATGAGGAAAAAGGTCTTTTGTGTTTTCCCCTGCATGGCTTCAGTCTGAAATACGATGGGCCCACCAAGGATTTCTTCTCCTGGGAGATTCACTCTCCAGGCGGAGAAAAGATTGTCTTCGGCGATTACACCTCCAATATCCAGAAAGGTAAGGCAGGCAGGGCAAGCGCTGTTTACGATAAAAACCTGCTTCTAAGTGGGTTGGTCGAAGAATGCAAGCGCCTGGGGGTAAATTTTTTCACCGGTGAAAACGTCATAAAGGCAGGGAAAGACGGTGAGGGAGTTGAGGTTATAACCGCTGCCGGCAAACATTTTAAAGGAGTTTTTGCTATTGCAGCAGACGGGCGTCAGTCACGGGTCGCGCGCAGTATGGGCATGAATAAAAACCGTGGGTTTTATGCGTCGATAACTTCCATCGGATATGAAATGACCAACCTTAATCTCCCTGCTCCCCATGCCCTACACCAGCCTCTTATCAAAAGCGGGGATCCACCCATGATGGGTTTCATTCTTCCCCGTGCATGGAATCATGAAGGCGAAGATGTATGGCTGGTAATGACATCAAATGTTAATATGCGTGCTGATTATGAAGCGATCTTTGACGAATTCACCCAGCGAAGCAGGTTTGCTGACTGGTTTAAGGGGGCACGTAAAATTCGCAGGTGCGGTTGTACCGGCAATATGTATGCCCCGCTTTTTCACCCTTTCAAGGATAATGTTCTGTTCGTGGGAGATGCAGGGTGGTGCCAGGAAGCTGAAATGACAGGAGCAGTTATGAGTGGATGGAAGGCCGGTAACTCAGTTAGCTTTGCGATGACGGAGAAAAAATATACTCAGGAAGGAATACAATCATACCTTGATTGGTGGAAGACATACTACCTGGACAAGCTTGACTACAATGTCTTCCTCAAAAACCTGTACATGCCTATCCTCTGTACAGACAAGGAAATCGACTACCTATTCAGTAAAATACAGGAAACGCTGCCGACTGTATTGGACCCATATGAAGTGCCTGCTCACATGGGCAGTGCAATGGCAAAAATCATTCCAATCATAAAGGCAGAAAAACCGGCACTACTGGAGAAAATTACAAAATTCACTTCCTACCCACCGGATGTAGTGCTTAAGAATACCATAAGGGCAGGTTTTAATTGCAGCTTCACTATCTGAAGCACAAAAGCACTCTATTGCAAACAAAAACAATTTTAAAGGAGGGAAACGATGAAAAGAAGAATAAGGATTATAGGAATTTTTCTGGTTCTGGCAATGCTGGCCTTGCCATCCTTTTCACATGCTCAGGGGAAAAAGGGACTTCTCGTCTATGACACAGGCTATGGTTCAACTAGTGAAGTTGCTTACTGGATAAAAGCCATCATTGGAGTGGAAAATCACCTGGACGTCAAAAGACTTGCTCAGGTCCTTACACTAAAACCATATGACTATGTAATAATTGGTAGTCATACTAGAAATGAAAAACCCTCTGAGGCTACCTACAAATTCGTAGAGACAAATTTGAACGAACTTGCCAAAAAAGAGATAGCCTACTTTTTAACCTGCGGGGACAATGATGAGACCATGATTCTCAAAACCCCCGGCAGCGCACCACACACCATCGCGGGACGAAACTATCTCCTTGACATCATAGAAAAATTTCCCACTATTAAACCGGTTGTAATCGGTGGATTCGGAGGTCGCCAAGTCGCCCCTTCCTTGGGAACTAAAGATTCCCTCTTTATGTGGATTTTAGCCAAACTGGCCAAAGAAGGGGTTCCTTGGGAAGGACTAGATATTTGGGAATCACTTATTATAGAAAGGGTCGAGGTCTTTGCCAATGAGATTAGGAACAAGATCCTGGGAATTCCACCGCGGAAGGATGTGGAAAAATACCGCGGTTACTGGACATCACTGCAGCCTGCCAGTCTTACAGATCCTACAAAAGTCAAATTTAAACCCAAGTCTTTTAATGAACATCACAGCACCGATAGAATATTTTTTACCCGCTCACGCATCAAGGGAAGTCTTGACGGTGCTATTGCTCTACTTAAGACCTGGAGCACACAAACAGGTATTGATTTAAGAGAACAGCAAAAGTCCTCTTTCAACGTATACTATCAAGCAATAAAAACCTATGATGGAAATGAACTCACTACTAATGTTGTTGCCGCTACTTTTCCAGAGGACCCCGGTAATGTCCATATCTCCTTCCGCTCCTATGATAAACCCGACAAGAGAAAAGGTGCTGAAGAAGATATTACCAAGGCAGAGACAATCCTCTGGGCAGAGGGAAGAAAGGTAGAAGGCGAAAAAAGGAAGACGATAAGCGAAATTCTTTCATACGGTGAATAATATCGTACAAACTGAGGCAACTAATCAATAAACCAGCAGTGGAGCAAAGCAATGTTTATAAAAATATTGAAATACTTCTTTCTCT
>JAZFSJ010000043.1:0-9565 GCA_036446115.1 Thermodesulfobacteriota bacterium
TGAAATCGCTTATCTTCCGCTTCGCTAAGATTTATTAGCACAAAACGTTTTAAAGGCCGCTCAAAGGAATTTTTATTTGGGCAACAACCTGTTAAATGCTAACGCATAATAGCAGGAGGGGTAGTAAGATAGCCCATGAAACTAAGAAGAGAAAAAATTTATACGTTATTAATGAGGTGTGCCTTTTCATGTATCTGGTTGCTGTTAGTATTTGGACAACAAAGCGCAAAATGTGAGGTAACAAAAATGGTACATAATAGCGACAAGAGTGAAAGACCCTATAATCGACTGAAATTCGAAAAAAGTCCCTATTTACTTCAGCACGCGGATAATCCTGTGGAGTGGTATCCCTGGGGAGAGGAGGCCTTTGAAAAGGCCCGAAAAGAAAACAAACCGATATTTCTCTCTATTGGATATTCCACCTGTCACTGGTGTCATGTAATGGAGCATGAATCCTTTGAGGACCCTGAGGTTGCCAGGCTGATGAATGAAGCCTTTATTTGCATTAAGGTGGATCGAGAAGAACGCCCTGACATTGACAAAATCTATATGACTGTCTGTCAGATGCTGACCGGAAGTGGAGGCTGGCCCCTTACCATTATTATGACGCCCGATAAAAAACCCTTCTTTGCTGCAACCTATATTCCTAAAGAGAGCAGATTTGGAAGGGCCGGCATGGTGGATCTTATCCCTCAAATCAAAGAAAGGTGGGCAACCAATCAAAGTGAGTTGTTAAATTCAGCCAGCCAGATCGTTTCTTTTCTTAAACAACCCCCCCCAGATTCATCAGCTAAAGAATTGGATCACACCATACTGCAAAGTGCGTTTAACCAGCTTTCTCAGCGTTTTGATCAATCCTATGGTGGTTTTAGCAGCTCACCCAAGTTCCCCACCCCTCATAATCTTCTTTTCCTGCTTCGTTACTGGAAACGCAGTGGTGATAAACATGCCCTGGCAATGGTAGAAAAAACACTTCAAGCCATGCGCCTGGGTGGTATTTATGATCATGTGGGGTATGGTTTTCACCGCTATTCTACTGATGGACGGTGGTTCTTACCCCATTTTGAAAAAATGCTCTATGACCAGGCAATGCTCGCAATGGCTTATACTGAAGCTTACCAGGCAACGGGAAATGAGGAATATGAAAAAACAGCACGCGAAATATTTACCTACGTATTACGGGATATGACCGCAAAGGATGGAGGTTTTTTCTCCGCCGAGGATGCAGACAGCGAGGGTGAAGAGGGAAAGTTTTATCTTTGGTCTCAAGATGAAATCCAACGAATACTCACAAAAGAGGAGTCAGATTTAATCATCAAGATATTTAATCTTGAAAAGGAGGGAAATTTCGCTGAGGAGGCAACCAGGAAAAAGACCGGAAGCAACCTTATGCATCTTAAAAAACCACTGACTGAGATTGCCACAGATTTGAAGATGTCAGCGCAAGTGCTTCAAAAGACGCTGGATGCAGCACGGCAAAAACTCTTTAATGTGCGGGAAAAGAGAATCCATCCCCATAAAGATGACAAAATATTAACAGACTGGAATGGCCTTATGATTGCCGCTCTTGCGAAAGGGGCGCAGGCTTTTGATGACCTTCACTATGTGAAGGCAGCAAAACTCTCTGCAGATTTTATCCTTAAAAATATGTATCAGGCAGATGGCAGACTTTTGCACCGCTATCGAGATAAACAGGCCGCTATAACAGCACACCTGGATGACTATGCCTTTCTCGTGTGGGGGTTGATTGAACTCTACGAAGCCACCTTTGAGATTAAGTATCTGCAAACAGCACTTGACCTCAATAGAGATCTTATAATACACTTTTGGGATAATAAGCACGGTGGATTCTACTTCACTTCCGATGAGGGTGAAGACCTGCTTGTGAGGCAAAAAGAGGTTTATGATGGAGCGATCCCCTCAGGAAACTCCGTGGCAATGCTGAACCTGCTTCGTCTGGGAAGAATAACCGCAACTACTGATTTTGAGGAAAAGGCGGCTAAGATTGGCAGCGCATTTTCCAGCACGGTTACACAAATGCCAGCAGCGTACACCCAGCTTATGGTTGCGCTGGACTTTGCAATGGATTCATCACACGAGGTAGTTATTGTTGGTGATCTTATGAAAAAAGACACCGTGGATGTATTGAAAACATTGAGAGCACAGTTTGTACCCAACAAAGTAGTGCTTTTTAGACCATCTGGAGAAGACACTTCCGCTCTCTCTCACATTGCTCCATTCACAAAGAATCTTTCGAGCCTTAATGGTAAAACCACTGTGTACGTGTGCACTAACTATACCTGTAAGATGCCCACTACAGAGGCAACTACAATGCTCGATTTACTCAATATGAAAGAAACTGCTAAAACAAAGTAGGGTGGAAGGTATCAGTGAATTAAGACGACTTCGTAAGCTTTACCTTTCACTGAAAAGCTTAGGCGAGGCTTAAACCGGGTTCAAGGGAGTTATGCTATGACTATAGGGGGGATTTCAATAATACTCATCCTGGGGATAATCAATTTTATTTTGCTGCTTATTCAGCTTGGCACAGGTTTACACTATATAAAGATGTCTTTTGGCACACATAAGATAGCCGGTATTACACTTTTTGTTACTGGTTCCCTTCATGGCATGCTGGCTATTTTGATATAAATTTTCTGTTAAATTGAGCATTGTGATAATGTCATTGAGGGAAATAGAATAACAAAGAGAGAAATTAGATTTTCAGGAGGTGAATAGATAGTGCACAGTTTAGAGGACTATAGGGACATTGTAGGGGTTAAAGTGATAGGTGAGATACATAGGAAAGCAAGCAAGCTATATGGTAAACATATTTTACACATTAACTCTACCTATCAAGGTGGTGGTGTGGCTGAGATTTTAAATAGTTTCATACCCCTTTTAAATGATATAGGGATTGATTCAGGTTGGAGAATACTACAAGGAAACCCAGACTTTTTTACCGTAACTAAGAAATTCCATAATGCACTTCAGGGTGAATCAATCCACTTTACTGAGATGAAGAAGCAATTGTATGCACAGGCTAACGAAGATTTCTCAACCTATACTCACATCGACCATGATTGTGTAATTATACATGATCCGCAACCTCTTCCGCTCGTAAAATATTACAAAAAAAGACAACCCTGGATATGGAGATGCCATGTAGATTTGTCAGATCCCGATGACCAGTTGTGGGAGTTTCTTAGTACATTCATACTCAGGTATGATATGGTTATTCTATCAAACGAGGAGTATAAAAAGGAAGATCTCCCTGTAGAACAAAGGATTATTTATCCTGCTATCGATCCTCTTACTACAAAGAATATGGAAATCTCTCATCTTGATGCCTCAAACTATCTTAGGACCCACGGTGTAAGCACCGATAAACCACTCATAACCCAAATATCAAGGTATGACAAGTGGAAAGATCCCGAAGGTGTAATAAAAGTATTTAATCTTGTTAAAGAAAAGGTTGATTGCAGATTAGTACTGTGTGGTAATATGGCAACGGATGATCCTGAAGGACCAGAAATTTGCGAAAGGATAAAAGGGGGAGAAGCAAAGGAGTTAATCGCACGAGGAGACATAATATGTTTAACTGATCCCTTGTGCTCAAACTATTTCTTTATTAATGCTCTTCAGCGGATATCTTCCGTGGTAATACAGAAATCTATAAAGGAAGGTTTTTGCCTTGCGGTGACCGAAGCACTATGGAAGGGAACCCCTGTGGTAGCTTCTAATGTGGGTGGTATTCCTCTCCAAGTAATTGATGGGGAAAACGGCTTTTTGGTAATGCCTGATGATATTCAAGGATTTGCAGATAGAGTTACAGAGATTTTGCAGAAACCTGATTTAGCAAAAGAGATAGGGAAAAAGAGTAAAGAAACGGTCAGGAATAAGTTTCTCATAACAAGACTTCTATCAGATTATTTAGATTTGTTGACAGACGTAATTAGATAGTTGGCATATCGGGAATAAACTGAGCTTAGTCTATAAAAAAGGGGCTGTTATACAGCCCCTTTTCACAGTATCTGCCATCTCTATTTTATTCAATCTTAACATCTATGGCCTTTGGCTTTTCTACTTTGGGGGCAGGAACGGTTAATTCCAATACCCCGTCGTGATATTTTGCCTTAATGTCTTTTTCTGTTACCCCTTCAGGGACTTTGAAGCTTCTCTGGAAAGTGCCATAGGTCCTTTCAATTCTATGGTAATTTTCTTTCTTCTCTTCGTTTTCAGACTTCCGCTCCCCCGTAAGAGTCAGGTACCCGTCATGCAGTTCGAGATGGATGTCCTTTTTCTTTAATCCAGGAAGATCCGCCTTTACCAGATACTTTCCATCTTTCTCTTCGATATCGACCGCCGGTGACCATAGTCCCTCAAGTGGTTCGGTAAAGGAACTATTGTCAAACCAGTTGTCCATATCATCAAACCACCGTGTCAATCCTTCAAAGGGTCTTTTGTGTCTCCATAATGTGATTGCCATAATAAACACCTCCTTTCTGTCTCATTTACTCACTCCTTCTAGTTAAAAAATAAGCATTAATTGGGCATAGTCAAGGATGAGAGGAAAATTTTTTAGTGAAGATTTTATAGTAGTAACTTTTTAGGATTCCTTTTTGCTCGGGTACATAGTAGAAAAAAAATAAAAAACCCCTCAGAGGTCTCAATTGACCAATGAGGGGTTTTGTTCTAGATCCGCTTTGCCGTTTAGTTTACTGGCTAAAATCTCTTATTTCAAGTTTTGCCCTACAAAGGGTTTTTATAACCAAAGGGCTAATTCAATGATGTGATTGATTTTGCCAAAGTAATTTTTAAACAAACATCGCAGACACTTTTAAGGAAGTTTTCTCACCTTTATTCACCCTTTCTGCAAGTGTTAATGTGTTATTGTCTTCCAATTAAAAAATAACCATCATTACGCTATTGTCAAGGTAAATGGAGCAAAAAAAATCCCCCCAGTGATTTCTACTGGGGGGGTTATTCTTCTTGCATTTTCCTTTAAGCAATTTAAAGGTCTACTACATGATAAGCACAGACAAGATTGCAGCCCCTTAGCAGTAGTAGTGGGACTGTTTCCAAAAAGCTCACTTAATTGTTTTTACTCTATGAGTTTTTTCAATTCCTCCCAATGCTTTTTCTCATCGCCAATAATTTTCTTGAGAGCAGCTTTACCAACTTCATTATCTGTGTATTTCATTATCTCCAAATAGAAGGCTATAGATCGCTTTTCGATGTTAATACCTAGTTGTAGTGCCCTGTCCAAATCTGTAATTAACTCCTCATCCTTTGGCAAGGTGAACACGCCGGTGTCCAAAATATCCAGAATGTCATCTCCACAATCATCTAAGGCTTCAGGATCTTCACGTTCGATCATATTTTCAAAAAGCTGGAGGTGATCTTTTTCCTCTTCTAGCAGATAACGCAACACCTCCTTTACCGTGGGATCTTTCGCGCTCTCTAGAACCTTTTTATAGAAACTGATTCCTTCACTTTCTAATTTGCGAGCGAGCATGAACGACTCTTTTGCATTAAAATCATGGATTTGAATTCCCTCACCGATACCCTTAATTTTCATGGCCCTTTCCTTTCTTAAAAAGAGTTCATAGTACTGCTGAGATCAAATGTGTGTTCTCATGGAAAAACGTTGCTCAATTTACTTTTTTAGTGAAGTTCTCAAAATTTCTTTCGAGTTCTTCTTTATGCCTCAGCTCCACCTCAAAGATCTTTCTAAACACCTCTTCATGTCCTGTTTTAAAGAAGTAGACCAGAAAACGGGAGTAGAAATTAAGTGATTCTTCCTCAAGCTGGATGGCCATCTTGAAGATAGTATCTATAGTCAGGTCTTTTTCCTCTATCTGATCGAAAGAATACTCGGGTGGTGTAAAATAACCCTCGGGTTGATTCTTTACCTCAGTTGCAAATTCAGCAAGAATCTTTTTATGTGCTTTCTCCTCAATGGCCAGCCGTTTCAAAAGTGCCTTTGGATCAGGTTGGTGTACCTTGTCCGCCATGCTTTGGTAAAACTGGAAAGCATCTTCTTCTCTCTGAATAGCAAGTTTTATTGCTTCTCGATAATCATCATAGATCTTTACTTGCATTAAATCCTCCTATCTGTATTTTATTGTTAAAATGCATCTATGAATATATCTCTCAGACGTGTACTCTCTTACATGAGGCCAAAGCAAATTTCTTTGTACACTCATGGTGTTATATTTATCCTCCATCAGTTTGTGGAAAAGCCGCATTGCAATAAAGATATTCTGCCTTTTCTTTGTGCGCTAATTCTTCCTGAGCGAATTTTAGTAAAAGAATTTTTAATTCCCCCTCAGGCTGAAGTGCAGCAAGTTTTGTATAGAAATCATGAGATGCCTTTTCTCGCTCAGCAGCAACCAGAAAAATATCTTTATGTTCTAAACGTTCAGTTATCTCTGGAGGGCCTAAAGCTTCCACCACCTTTCCATCAACAACCATTTTTAAATTAAGAGATTTCCCTTCCAATTCTCCCCGTTTGTATTTTTCTAAAAATTCTTTATGTTTTAGCTCTTCATTTGCCATGTATAGAAGCGTATCTTTTGAAACTTTATCTTCTACTATCGTTATAAGCTTTGTGTAAAATGAGTGGGCTATTTCTTCTCTATGGATTGCCTGATTAAGGACTTCCTCCATACTCACTTGTTGCATAACCATAACCCCTCTAAATTAATAGCAAATTTTCTCACTATGTCGTGATAAAATGATAGTGCTCTTATATTAGATACTTTAATCATCATCGCCGTTATTGTCAACAACTCCTTTGCAAAAAAAAACCATTGTGTATGAATTGATAATTTGATACATAACTTTTGTCAGGAGTAACCAACTTACGAGATAACAGAAAGGGTTGATTCTTGAATAAAGAACTCACTATCAAGATTGCGGGAGCAGCCGGCCAAGGGATGCAAACCGTAGGATTTATTCTGGGAAAATTCTTAACCCGAAGTGGTTTCCATGTTTTCGCGATTCAGGATAATGAATCCCGCATTAGAGGGGGACACAACTTTTTCCAGATCAGGGTGAGTGAAAAACCCCTTTATTCTATGACCCGCAAGGTGGACATCCTCATTGCATTGGATGAAAATTCTCTTACTATTCACCAGGAAGAGTTTTCTGAAAGTGCGGTTATAATTTTTGACGATGAGCAAATAAAGCATCAACCCGAGAATGAATGCCTATGTGGGATACCCCTTAGACGCTTGGCCGTTGAAAAAGGGGGAGATAGCCTTTACTCAAATGCCGTGTCCTTAGGAGCAACCATTAGTATGCTTGGACAGGATATTAACACTTTAGAAACTTTCCTAAACGAGTTTTTCTCCCATAAAAAGGAAGTGAGAGAAGCAAACAGTAATGCAGCTAGAGCAGGATATGACTATGCCTTGAAACATCTTCAGCACAAGTTCTTACCCCTCACGCCTCAAAGTCCTGCTCAAAAAATGTTTATTAACGGTCATGAAGCCGTTGCTCTAGGAGCCCTTGCCGCAGGCTGCCAATTTATCTCGGCGTACCCCATGAGCCCTTCAACCTCCATTTTGACCTATCTGGCAGGTAAAGCTGATGGGTTCAATATGATTGTAGAACAGGCAGAAGATGAAATTGCAGCGGCTAACATGGCAATTGGCGCTTCTTTTAGTGGGGTAAGGGCCATGACTGCGACATCTGGTGGCGGATTTAGCCTGATGGTTGAATCATTAGGGCTGGCAGGGATATCAGAGACACCGCTGGTCGTGGTCAATGCCCAAAGACCCGGTCCTGCCACCGGCCTTCCCACCCGGACAGAACAGGGTGATCTCCGATTTGTGCTCCATGCCTCTCAGGGGGAATTCCCCCGCATCATTCTGGCACCTGCAACCGCCAGAGATGCTTTTTATCTCACTATCAAGGCATTCCATTTAGCCGATAAATACCAGGTCCCGGTAATTATCCTCACCGATCAACATCTGGGAGAATCTTTCTATACCGAAGAAACATTCGACCTATCCTCGGTAAAGATCAATCGTTTTTTCCCTTCAGAAGAGAAACTTAGTAAACAAAAATCCTTCCTTCGCTATCAGTTTACGGAAACAGGTGTGTCTCCGTGCATCCCCCCCTCATGGGAAGGGATGGAAACCATTGCTGACAGCCATGAACATCAAGAAGATGGGCATATCACAGAAAACGCACACCTAAGAAGTAAGATGGTGGAAAAACGGTTTAAAAAGATGGAGGGGATAGTAAAAGAGGTGTCTCCTCCTCTAGTGACAGGTTCCGATGGAGCGGACCTGCTCGTCGTCGGTTGGGGATCGACCTATGGGGTTATAAAAGAGGCGACAGAGTGTTTGCTTGATGAAGGGGGCTCTGTGAGAATGGTGCATCTTCAGGAAATATGGCCCTTTCTTAAAGAAGCGGTACTACAAGAGATCAAAAAGGCCAAAAGGTGGGTGGTGGTGGAAAATAATTATACCTCTCAACTTGCCGGCATCATACAAGAGCATACTCGCCTTAAACCAGATGGTAGTATTGTGAAATATGATGGACGTCCCTTTTTCTTTGAGGAAGTCCACAAGGCCTTGAAAGAGGAGGTTTTAAAATAATGGTTTCCTTGAGTGATTATGAAAATAGGGTTCCTATTGCCTGGTGCCCTGGTTGTGGGAACTTTGCCATCTTAAATGCCTTAAAACAAGCCTTGGTGGAACTTAAGAAACAGCCTCACCAAATCCTCCTGGTCTCAGGCATTGGACAGGCCCCTAAGCTCCCTCACTATCTGAGATGCAATGCCTTTGTTGGTCTGCATGGACGATCGCTTCCTGTTGCAACTGCCGCAAAAACAGTCAATCATAAGCTTACTGTAATTGTGATCGGAGGTGATGGTGACTGTTACTCCGAAGGAGGAAACCACCTTATCCACACTATCCGTCGTAATCCTGATATTACCCTGTTAGTCCATAACAACCAGGTGTATGGTCTTACCCGTGGACAGGCATCTCCTACCTGCGAGATGGGTTTTATCACTAAGGTTCAAACTCACGGTGTTTTGTTACCCCCCTTAAACCCTCTTACCCTGGCTATCTCACAAGATGCCTCATTCGTGGGAAGAGGTTATGCAGGAAAAGGAGATCACTTAAAAGAACTCATCAAAGAGGCTGTCCTCCACCCGGGGTTTGCCCTGATTGACATCCTTCAGCCGTGTGTAAGCTTCGATCACAGGCATTCCTATAGCTGGTACCAGGAAAGGGTTTATATAGTAGGTTCAAAATACGATTCCGCCAACAAACCAGCCGCTTTTCAGAAAGCACAAGAGTGGGAAGATAAAATACCTCTTGGAATAATTTATAAAAAAGAAAGGCCAGCTTTCGAACATCAACAGCCTGTGCTAAAAAAGGGAACACTCATCTCCCAGGCAGTAGATCCACACAAACTAAATGCTGTCTTAAGCGAATTTATTTGAAGCGAGTCTCACGTGGATGCGAATACGGGAAATTTACATAAGCTGGGTATTATGGGAGGTACCTTTGATCCCATCCACCTGGGCCACCTTAAGGTAGCC
>JAZFSJ010000044.1:0-3638 GCA_036446115.1 Thermodesulfobacteriota bacterium
GTAGCTACCACCAGGGTATCTACCTGTGCCTCAATGTCAAAACCGGAGATGGTAACGGTTCCTTCTTCTAGTACCTGTAAAAGGGTATTTTGTGTCCTTTGGGGGACACGATTCAATTCATCAATGAACATGATTTTACGATGAGACTTCTGAATTTTGCCGGGGTTAAAGGCACGGGTGTCCTGGATGCCCAAACGCATTGCAAGTACCGGGTCAATATCTCCCACCAGATCCTCAGGCATCATCTCAGGGGAACCCTGGATACGGATGAATCTCTCATCGCCGGAAACAGTTTTTGACTTAAACTTCGACTTTCCCCGGCAATCAGGGCAGGTGGGCTTATCGGGAGAACATATATAACGGCATCCCTTAACCACCTTCATGGATGGGAGTAATTTAGCAATGATCTTGGCTACTGTGGTTTTACCTATGCCTGGAGGACCTTCAAGCAAGAGGTGCCTTCCGGATACCAGTACTGCCAGAATAGCCCCCTGGGTTGCCTCTGTGGTGAAAAACCCTTGAAGAGGGTTCTCTTTCTTTTTTAATTTATTTAATACCGCTTTTCTTAAATCTTCTCGTAATCCCAATTCTATTCTCCTTATGATTTGTTCAGAAACAGCCTAATTGACATTCTTTCAACTTGATGCCACAGACATCCAGCAGTAGTTTCATCTTTTCAAGTTCAATAGATTGGTCCTGGGCAAAGCGGTGGGCCTGGGCACAACTAAGTTTGCCATCAGGGGCAAGCTTTCTTAATTTCTCTTGCAGTTCTTCGGCCATCCATGGTTCTTTTTCTACCATTTCGGGCACGATATTTTTTGACATTTTACACCTCACTTATCGTTGTTCTTATAGATAGATAATTTTGCCTTGTTTGTCAAGTGCAGGGGCGGTTTTTAAGTCAAACCTATTGTTTTATTTTGATTAGAACTTGATTTTTGATGGGAAGAGTATAGGAAAATTGCTCTTGTGTGTCAACCAGAAGATGATCACAAGGTGTGGCCTGGCTGCCTGCCCGGCCAGGGGCCAGGGAACTCGGCCACACAACTGTACTTGAGGTAACATTCCTATTAACTATTTGGATTTTTTTATTTATTATGATATAAGATTTATTTAAAATTGCCAGTTAAAGGTAGTGATAATAAAGGGGCATAAATGAAATATGAGGCAGTGATGGGGCTGGAGGTGCACGCCCAACTTTTAACTGAGTGTAAAGTCTTTTGCAGCTGTTCTACTGTTTTTGGTGGGGAGCCCAACAGACAGACCTGCCCCATATGTTTGGGGATGCCTGGAGTTTTGCCGGTATTGAATAAAAAAGTGGTTGAGTTTACCATCAAAACCGCCTTAGCAGTTCATTGTCAGATTGCTCCTTATAGCCAGTTTGCCCGGAAGAACTATTTTTATCCGGATTTGCCCAAAGGGTATCAAATCTCCCAGTATGAGAGACCAATAGCTTCTGGTGGTTACATTGAGATTGAGCTTGGTGAAGAAGGGCGGAAAAAAAAGATTGGCATTACAAGGATTCATATGGAAGAAGACGCAGGAAAGCTTCTCCATGAGATGGAAGGAGTGGCTACCGATTATAGTTATGTAGACTTTAATCGTACGGGAGTTCCCCTGATGGAGATAGTAAGCGAGCCTGATATGAATGCCCCAGAAGAGGCCGGTGAATATCTACGGAGCCTGCGC
This sequence comes from Thermodesulfobacteriota bacterium, assembly GCA_036446115.1. Classification (GTDB taxonomy): domain Bacteria; phylum Desulfobacterota; class WTBG01; order WTBG01; family WTBG01; genus JAZFSJ01. The sequence goes on from JAZFSJ010000044.1 coordinate 1,690, forward strand.
GAGATTTTACAGTACTTGGAAGTGTGCGATGGCAATATGGAGGAGGGTAGTTTCCGCTGTGATGCCAATATCTCTCTTCGCCCTGAAGGACAAAAGGAGCTTGGTACCAAGGTTGAGTTGAAGAATATGAATTCCTTTCGTCACATCCAGCATGCCCTGGAATTTGAGATAGAGCGGCAACGAGGTATGTTAGAGGAGGGAGAAACCATTGTCCAGGAGACGAGACTCTGGGATGCCAACCAGGAGATTACCTCTTCTATGCGGGGTAAAGAAGAGGCGCATGATTACCGCTACTTTCCTGACCCTGATCTGGTACCGATTGTGATTGATTCCGGATGGATTAAAGAGATCCGGGAGACTTTACCTGAACTTCCCGCTGAGCGCCGTGAACGTTTTGTAAAAGACTATAAAATTCCTGCCTATGATGCTGAGGTACTCACCAGTTCAAAGTTGGTGGCTAACTACTTTGAGGAGTGTATTAAACTCTACCCCAAGCCGAAGACTGTGAGTAATTGGGTGATGGGAGAATTGTTGAGAGTGTTAAAGGAAAGCAAGAAAGAAATTGGGGAGTGTCCCATTAAACCTTCCTCTCTGGCGGAGATGTTGAAGATAATAGATAAGGGGACTATCAGCGGGAAGATTGCCAAGCAGGTGTTTGAGGAAATGTATCTAAGTGGAAAGGAGCCGGCTGAGATCGTAAAGGAGAAAGGGTTAGAGCAGGTTTCAGACGAAGGTGAACTCGATGCTATCGTTGATGGTATCCTCTCAGCTAGTGCTAAGCAGGTAGAAGAGTATCATCAGGGGAAAGAGAAGGTGTTTGGATTTTTTGTGGGAGAGGTAATGAAGGCGACCAGAGGGAAAGCCAATCCTAAAGTAGTAAATGAGCTGTTAAGGAAAAAACTGACGACTTCGTAAAAAGTCCATCTACTGCGCCAAAGCTTTATCCCCGCCCTGTTAAATTAACGGTTGTTCTATTCGCAGTTGTTAAATGATATACTCAGGTGTAGGTGGCACGGATAATCCTAATAACTTATTAACGGGGTAAATCATTTCCTGGCTGCGTTCGGCCAAGTATTCGCGCGTTTTTCCGTACATCTGGAGCTTTTTGACTTAAGTCGTCCAGTTGATGGCGTTATACGAGTTCTTTAAAACTGGGTAAGTGAAAATGTTTAAGACAATAGTATGGGAAGAAGATAAAGTGGTTTTGCTGGACCAGACGAAGCTGCCTCTTGAGGAGACATATCTGGTGTGCGATGATTACCATGCGGTAGCGGAGGCAATAAAAAAGATGGTAGTGAGGGGGGCACCGGCTATTGGAGTAGCTGCTGCAATGGGAATTGCCCAGGGGGCTCTAAGTACTGATGCAGATTCCCCTGATGAATTTAGAAAACAGGTTGAAAAAATTTGCCAGGAATTTGCTCAAACTAGACCTACCGCGATTAACCTTTTCTGGGCTATTGAGCGCATGAAGAATCTGATGGCGGCTCATAATAATAAAAGTGTTGAAGAATTGAAGGCACTTTTAAAAAAGGAGGCATTAAGTATTGGCGAAGAAGATATAAAGATTAACCGCCAGATAGGTCGGAGGGGAAAAGCACTGATTAAGGATGGGGATATAGTATTAACCCATTGCAATGCGGGGGCACTGGCTACCGCCGGATACGGGACAGCCCTTGGGGTTATTCGAGCGGCTTTTGAAGAGGGGAAGAAGGTAGAGGTGTTGGCTTGTGAAACCCGACCCTTTCTACAGGGAGCTCGACTTACCTCCTGGGAATTGCAGAAAAGTGGAATTTTAACTACCGTGATTACTGATAATATGGCTGGTTACGCCATGCAAAAGGGAAAGATCAATCTGATTATAACGGGTGCCGATTGTGTCTGTTTAAATGGTGATGTTGCCAATAAAATAGGAACTTATGCCTTAGCAGTGCTTGCCAGGGAGCATGGTA
>JAZFSJ010000045.1:0-6265 GCA_036446115.1 Thermodesulfobacteriota bacterium
AGGTGATACAAGATGTGGGGTGTTCGGCAGTTGGTTGGAGTCTGTCAATGGAAGTCTTTTATTCCGTTCAAACTGCTTTAAATCTTTCTCTTAATCTCATTCCTTCTTGAACTATATTGACAAGTTGATCCAATTTGTACGGTTTTTTAATCATGAAGTCAATTCCTCTTTCTTGCATCTCAGATTCCTTCAGGTCTATACTCCACCCCGTGATAAGAGCAATAGGCACTTTCCCATTAATACCCTTAATCTTTTCTTCTACCTGCCAGCCAGACATACCAGGCATCCCTAGATCAGTAAGAACCATATCAAAAGCCTTCTTCTCAAACTTCTCCCCACGTTTCCCATTTGAGTCAGTTGGCAGGTAACTTTTATGAAACAATAGAATCTATTTTAAATCAATAAGTTAGCATACTAACCATCAGTGATAACATTGTTACCATCTTAATCTGCTAACTTAGTTACCATTTGAAATACACATATTTTCATATTTACCATATTTTCTTATCTCACCCATTTGTACTGAACTCTTGATTCAATCCACTATCAAAGATGAAATAGGAATTGTTATTTCGCTTAAAGAGCTCTCTGTTCCCTGAGAAGCAATGGTTCTCTAGTACGAGAAATCCGAGAAAAAAATACTTATGTTTCAGTATCCATTGAAGTACAAGGTGTACTTTAACCACAGCCTGAGCAGGTTGGACAGTCTTTTTAGAAAACATAAATTCGCAGGTTGGTAATATTTCAAGTATTTCCACTTTGCTATAAAAAATTATTATATAAAGTTTTTCAAATATTTTCCGATATTTTTATGTATCAATAGTAAACTAATTATATTGTTACAGTACGCATCGTGTAGAGTGTGAGGTGGGGACGTGACCCATTCTCATTGTTTGCTTTGGCCCCGTGCACCGCACGTGGTCGCAAAAGGAAACATTAGCACTTTCGTGCTTCCTTTGTTTGACGGCCTTTGGCCGCAAAAACAAAGCCACCCGTTTCACGGGTGGTAGTTTACTTCATCTTTCCCTTGGTTTTAAGCAAATGTGTTACAGAATTGCAGCAGTCACATTATCAAGATTAATTTTATGATTTCAGTTTCAGAATGAGGTTAGTATTGTGAACGATTATGCTATTTTAGCAGTCGATGATAATGAAGAAATTCTCGATGTGTTGGATATAACATTGTCCCCAGATTACCGCGTTTATAAAGCTCAAAGTGCTTATGACGGCTTGGATATTCTCTCAAAAGAAGAGATTGACTTAGCTATTGTAGACCAGCGGATGCCCGGAATGTCAGGCGTAGAGTTCCTTGAAAAGACCTTAGAGTATAATCCTCGTATAGTCAAAATCCTTCTCACCGGCTATGCGGGTGAAGATGATTTGATAAAGGCGATAAATCAGGGAAGGGTTTATAAATACATTCCCAAGCCCTTTAAGCCGAATGAATTGAAGTTAATCGTGAAAAGAGCTTTAGAGCATTATAAGATGGAGAGAGAAAACGAAAGGCTCTATCAAGAACTGCAAAAAGCTCACAAAGCTTTGGAAAAAGATTATCAACACCTTCAAAATGAAATAACCAAGAAAGAAATTTACAACCAAATTATTGGAACGAGCCCAGCTATTCAGAAAAATTTTGATGATATAGAACGGATTAGTAATTCTGATATTACCGCTTTGATCATTGGAGAGACAGGAACGGGAAAGGAGTTAATCGCACGGTTAATTCATAAAAGTAGTCCACGAAAAGATAAGAAATTCGTAGTGCAAGATTGTGGAAGCATTCCTGACAGCCTGTTAGAAAGTGAACTTTTTGGCCATACAAAAGGTGCTTTTACAGGTGCTATAGCGGAAAAAAGAGGGTTGCTGGAAATTGCTGACGGAGGAACTATCTTTTTGGATGAAATTGGCGAAACCTCTCCCGCCATGCAAGTACGGCTTCTAAGATTCCTCCAGGAAGGTGAGTTACGAGCTGTTGGGGGTGAAACTCTCAAGAAAGTAGATGTAAGGATCCTCTCTGCCACCCACAGGAATCTGTTAGACGAAATAAAAAAGGGGACTTTTCGATCAGATCTCTACTATCGCATTAGTACCTTTCCTATCACGGTTCCCCCACTGCGATTAAGGAGAGAAGACATTCCACTGCTAGCTGCTCATTTCGTATCCAATTATAATAAGAACCAAAAGGAAAACAAAAGACTCTCCCGTGAGGCCATTAATCTACTGCTCTTGTATAATTTCCCTGGTAATGTGAGAGAACTAGAGAATGAAATTGAAAGGGCAGCTACCATGGCTAATAATAGTGAGCTAATACTGCCAGAGCATCTATCAGATCGCATCAGAGCAACACTTAATGACAATCAGTTAGATAATGAAAATTTATCCTTAGAAAAAAGAGGCAAATTGAAAAAAATGGTTGAGGAGTTTGAAAAAAAAGCCATCGAAAGTGCCCTTACTCATTACAAAGGGAACAAAACAAAAGCTGCATCAGAACTGGGTCTCAGTCGCCTTGGACTTAGGAATAAGATGATACGATATGGATCACAAGATGGCAAAGTCTCTGATTATACCAACCAAGCTTTTAAATAATTAGACCTCTTGGGCATAATTTAGGCACGGTAAAAGGGCTGGGATATTCCTGGCTTTTTTTCTTTATCTAAGGTTACAAAATATATATCCAAGGGATTGCATGTTTGATGTGAGACTGTCGGAAAAGTCCAAATTAGTCATTTATGCGAAATTATAATAAAGGTGTTGAAAAAGGTAAGAGTTCATCTTTATCAATCGCTCTCTCAGATTCTACCCCCTAGTAGGGAAACACCCTGCTACAAAACTGATAGCCCTACTCTCTCCTATGCTACTGACCCCTTTCAATATAAAGATTTTCTCTTTTTCAATTTGACATCTATTGGTATTTAAATTAAATTAGGACACAGATTAACACAGATAAATAAAGAAAATTTCTGAAAATCAATTTATTGCACTATCTAGTTATTATGGTAAAAAGACTTTTTATTTTAATTTCTCTTTTTTTTCTTATTCCCTTTATTACCACATCTTTTGTCTGGAGTAAAGAGTGCTCCCCTGTCAAGTTGGGGGATACATTTCCACCATTTACTCTAAAAAACAACTTTAGCCAAAAAGAGCTTGCGGCTTTACAGCTCCCTTCAAAAGAGTCAATCTCCCTCCAAGACTTTACCTCCGAAATCATCTTTATTGAGTTTTTGAATGTTTACTGCCACACCTGTCAGCTTCAGGCACCTATAATTAAAGAACTATGGAATGAGGTACAATCCAATAAAACCCTCAGGTCTAAGATTGCTATCCTGGGTATTACGGTTGGTAATAACGCTAAAGAAGTAAATAAATTTCAAAATAGCTTCAAAGCACACTATCCGATTCTTGCTGATCCCTCAAAAGAGGTATTTGACTGCCTGGGCAATATGAAAGGAACACCTCAAACCTACCTTCTAAGAAAAGCCCCCTCCGGCAAGTGGCATATCCTCTACCACCACAGAGGAGCGGTTAATTCTCATGAAACCTATCTGAAAAAAATAAAAGACCTCCTTAAGGGTGATCTGGAAGGGGTAGAACCTGGTTATAAAGCTCCCAAGCAATTTCTCACCACCCTCAAGTCAAGATATCCCGATGAATCATTTGAACAAAAGAGAATTCTTGTCTATTTTCCCACTTCTAGCGTATTTCTTCTGGATGAAGACATAAGAAACACAGCAACGCAAACGAAAGAACTCCTCTCCCTTATCAATGAAGATAGATTAGTAACAGTCATCGTCGGTTTCTTAAATCGCATTTTTACCCTTAAAGAACTAGAGGTATTGAAGAAGGCCCCTAATATTTTACTGCTTGAAGATGGTATGGGAATACTTACAAGTCAATTTGAAGTTGCAGAAAACCCCCTTATCTGTCTGATAAATGACTCAGGAAGGATAGTCTATCGAGCTGACTCTTTAACTCGTGCCAGGATTGAAGAATTACTTAAAGGCAAAGTCCCCCAACTCAAACCAAACCTCTCAGAGGGAGAACTCCTCACCCTGATGCAAAAATCCATGAAGGCAATAAATAGTAAAGTAATAAGAGTGGGGAGGGGAGAACTAGAAAATGGTGAAATCATTTACCTAGGATTCACAAACACAGAAAAAGAAGAGGCATCCCTTTTCGGAATAGTGATAAGTAAATATAGTATCTGCGATGTATGCCATGACATTCATTACTACTGCATTCTCGATCAAAATGGATATCTTGTATACTTTAATCCCATCCACATAACCAAATACGGAAACGTCTCATGGAATCAGAAGGATATTGAAAAGATGAACTCACGTATTCTAGGAAAAAATGTCTTTAAGAATCTGTCATTCGACCCTAATGTTGATGCCGTCTCCCAAGCCACCATGAGTTCATACCTTGTATTCGATGGATTAAGAGAAATAAGGACTGTACTCAAAGATTTTAAGGATAATGGTTTCAGGAAGGAATTCTGGAGAGAGATCTGTCTGAATAACCTTTGCCAGATAAAGGAGGCCCTCGCAATTCTAAAAAAGAAAGGCATAACAGACAGTATTACTTTAGAAGACCAAACTACCATAGATAGGAAGCTGCTCAAAATACATCTTCCCCATCATAATATTTCCAAATGTCCCAACGGGGGAAGATATCTCCTCATTGGAGAAATCCCTATATGCTCTATCCACGGCATGAATCTCAAACCATGCCCAGAAGGATCAACAGATAATTAAAAGGGGAGTCATCTATGTCTGGTGTCAGAATAGGAATCATCGGCGGCACGGGGTTATATGAGATAGAAGGATTAAAGAAGACAGAGGCAGTTACAGTGCAAACCCCATTTGGCAGTCCCTCTGATAAATACCTGGTGGGAGAATTGGATGGTGTAAAAGTCGCTTTTCTTCCCCGGCATGGTAGTGGCCATAGAATTGCACCCCATGAATTAAACTTCAGGGCCAACATCTATGGTTTTAAGAAGATGGGGGTGAAATGGATCATATCAGTCAGTGCGGTTGGAAGCATGAAAGAGGAGATTGAACCCTTGCACATGGTACTTCCAGACCAATTTTTTGATAGGACCAGAAAAAGGATCGATACCTTCTTTGAAAAGGGTATCGTAGCCCATGTCAGTTTTTCCCAACCCATCTGCTCTCAGTTAAGAAGCACGTTACACAAGAAGATAAAAGAGTTGAATTTCCCTGTTCACAACGGAGGCACCTATGTATGTATAGAGGGTCCCCAGTTTTCGACCAAGGCGGAATCCCGCATCTACCGCAGCTGGAAGATCGATGTGATTGGAATGACCAATCTGCAAGAAGCCAAATTGGCCAGAGAAGCTGAGATCTGTTATGCAACTATTGCACTGGCTACAGACTATGATTGCTGGAGAGAAGAGGAAGACAACATGAGTATCGAAATGATCATTGATAATCTCAATAAAAACACTGAAAACGTAAAAAAGGCGATACGATCAGTAATTCCTGAAGTTATCAAAATGGAAAGGAACTGCCCTTGCAGCTGTTCTTTAGAAAATGCCATCATCACTCAGGCTGATATAATACCCGCCAAGGCTAAAGAAGACCTAGATATCATTATCGGGAAATACATCAAAAAGTAAAAGCCCAGCCAACCGCAAAGCACGCTGAGCTCGCAGAGATTATAACCCAGTTAGCTTCGCTCATAATTGGAGTATCGGGATATTTGGTTTTGGGGTTTTCAAAGCAAACAATAAACTACTTGAAGAAACCACACTTAAACCCAGATTTTGCAGTAGACGTCGTGGCGAGGCGTAGAAAACCGCAGCGAAACGAGCAGTTGGAGCGATTTTGCGACGAAGGCATATTCATGAATATGTTGAGGAGCAGAATCGTGAAACAAACGTTGCAGCAAGGATTTTCAAGCCGCAGTAGATGGCTACTGCAAATTCTGGGTTAAATCCCCTGAAAACATTAGCTGTCAGAACCTTCAGGAAGCATTGAACCAAAGCCAGCAGATATTCGTTCACCTTTCTTCAGACTTTCACAAATCCGGAGAGAAAGGAATACGACTTAAGGAGGATGCTTTTGGATTTATGTGACTGGGGTTTAAAATAGGCTTACTTACTCTCCTTTGGAAAACAGTCCTTTAGATGCGTTGCAAAACTTCCCTGGGTGATGGCAAAGATTTCCTTCATCTCACTGATATCACAGGTGCTTCCACCCGTAAAGGCAGAAACTAAACCCCTTGCGTTATACTCCCCGGATGT
>JAZFSJ010000046.1:0-2500 GCA_036446115.1 Thermodesulfobacteriota bacterium
ACACTGCCCGTCAAACCAACCGAGTTATATTATGGCGAAACTCTTACGAGGAGAACCATGGTATGATGAGGTAGGTTAAGTCGTCACAAGGTAACTGTAGGGGAACCTGCAGTTGGATCACCTCCTAATTAAGAATTACTATGTTTTACATACAATACATAATCAAAGACAACAGAAAACTTAAAAACTACAGCGTCGAAATAATTTGATGGGCCTGTAGTCTAATGGTAGAATACCTCGTTTGCACCGAGGAGACCCGTGTTCAACTCACGGCAGGTCCACTCACATTAAATAAATAAAATGGAAATAGAAAAAGAACCAGATGGGATCAAGAAATATGCTCAAGTTAGGTGTGCCTGTGGGAAATTTGGAAGTTCAAGTGGATGGAAATTTAGAGATAGAATTATCAATTTTATATAAACAAAATGGAAAAAAATCTTTTTCAATAAGTAAAAATTCAAATTCAACATTATATAATGAAACAGATATCGGAAAGTTCCGTTATGAAAAAATTTCAGATTTAGAAAATTATGTTAGAAAAAAAGTGAAAGGAATTTACCATACGCCTTGGTATAAATTTGCCACAAGACAACCAAAAATAGAAGTTACATATCAAAGCTACAAAAATGGCGTGAAAATAGCAGAAGAAAGAAGAAACGCAAATAGATTAAAATCATCAGGAGAACACGCTTAAATAAAAATTTAAAAACCCTCAAAACGAAAATTTAAATATAAATAAACAAAATAAAAGTAAAATCGTAAACAATAAAATAACAAATCATACTCAACCATTGAGAAATGGTGCGGCAATTAATTTACCGTATCATGTTGAGAACATCACGTTCAATGATATAAGCACTGATGAAATATCTTTCAAAAACATATACTACTATTTATGCTGTTAGATGGATAGCTTGGTTTTGGTAAATAAAGACGTGGCAAGCTGCGAAAAGTCACGGGGAGTTGCACGCAAGCTTTGATCCGTGAATTTCTGATTCTCTTAGAAGAGATAATACGCCGGGAATTGAAACATCTTAGTACCGGCAGGAAAAGAAAACAATTGTGATGCCCTTATTAGCAGCGAGCGAAAAGGGTCTAGGGCAAGCTGAATCTGCCCCTGAAAGGGGGTTAGAAATGTGGTGAGCGTAAATGCCTAAGTTGTTGATTCGAAGTGCTCTGGAAAGAGCCACCTTAGAGGGTGATAGTCCCCTAGAAAAAAACAATATGGTGTTGCTTAAAAGAGTAGGGCTTCCTGGATTGGAGGTCTGAATACCGGAGGATTAACTCCGAACCCTAAACATAACCAAAGTCCGATAGTGAACTAGTACCGCGAGGGAAAGCTGAAAAGTACTCTTAGCAGAGTGTGAAAAGACTTGAAATCTAATAGTTACAGATTGTTACTGCTTCTACGCTCTTTTGAGCAATAGGAGTTGTAACGTACGTTTTGAAGAACGGGCCAGGGAGTTTATCTACGAGGCAAGGCTAATCCACTATGTGGAGTAACCGAAGCGAAAGCAAGTGTGAAAGCGCGTTAGTCGCGTGGGTAAGACCTGAAGCCAAGTGATCTATTCATGGGCAAGGTGAAGTCTCTCGAAAGAGGGATGGAGGCCTGAACCGTTGTTGTGTACATGCACTCGAATGACCTGTGAATAGGGGTGAAAAGCCTATCTAACTTGGCGATGGCTGGTTCCTGCTGAAATATGCCTACGTATAGTCTTGTTTAGTTTGTTAGCGGTGTAAAGTACGGATAGAATTTGCAGGAGCTAATGCTTACGGAATTCTTTCCAACTCAGAAGCTGTTAACTGCTAAGAACAGGAAACAGGGATAGTATGTAAGATACTATTCCGAGACCGGAACAACGGAGACCAGAGTTAAGGTCCCTAAATATCTACTAAGTGTATCGAACTCTGTCTGAAGTCTGAGACACTGGGGATGTAAGCTTAGAAGCAGCTATCATTTAAAGAAAGCGTAACAGCTCACCTAATGAGACTCCGGGCGAGGAAAATGGACGGGACTAAGTAGATTACCGATACTTTGGAGGCCCCTTTAATTAGGGGTTCTGGTAAGCAGGCGTGCTTATTGCGCAGAAGTTTTTCCGAGAGGAAGGATGGAGCGATAAGTAATGAGAATCCTGGTAATAGTAGGATGTGACTCTCCTGAGAATGGAGAGTGTCGAAAGAGCAAGGTTTCCTCGGCAATATATGTTAGCCGAGGGTTAGTCAGTACCTAAGTTGTACCTTAACTGAGTGCAACGATGGACAACAGGTTAATATTCCTGTACCGATTGAGTTTTTCAACATAATGCTTTCGGATAATTGAGCACCCGGAAGGGTGTTTTGGCAAAGAAATTTATTAAGCGTAATGCATAGACGTAAATGAATTTACCAAACAAAATCAATGATTCCAAGAGCCAGTGAAAAGTGTGTTGTTTACGAATTCAGTTGACTGTACCCACAACCGGCACTGGTGCTCTAGCTGAGAAGGCTAAGACATGAAAGG
>JAZFSJ010000047.1:0-5146 GCA_036446115.1 Thermodesulfobacteriota bacterium
AGTAGTTTGGCTAAGTCCAGATAGACTTTTTTTAGGGGGATACCATGTTTTTTAGCTATTTTTTTGCAGTCTTCGTATTCAGGTGAGGCGTAATATTTTCCTTCTAAATCTTTGAATACATTTACGAAAAGTTTACCGTAGGGGGTAGTGATTTTCTTGATTTCCCTTGAGAGTTTTATCCTCTGTGCGTGATAATAACGAATACCGGCGGAGGTGGATTCCTGAAAGATGATATTTAAAAGTTCATGTTTTTTTTCAGGATGGCAGATTACTCTGACTAAGATCCCAGGACGATTCTTTTTCATCTGGAGGGGAGAGAAAGATACATCTAGAGCTCCTTTTTCAAAGAGGAGTTCCATAAGATAGTCGTAAATTTCAGGGATCATGTCGTCAATATTTGCCTCCAGAATAGCTACCTGATCAGCTTCCTGATTATTTGGAAATTCTCCCGCTACCAGACGGAGCAGATTGGGTCTGTCTTTAAGCTTTTTGCTGCCAACTCCATAGCCTATCTTTGTTATTTTCATAGGTGGTATAGGCCCATAGTGGCTGGCTAGGCTAGTGAGGAGTGCTGCACCCGTGGGGGTAACAAGTTCAGTGTTAAGTGAAGTACCGCACACAGGTACCCCCTTTAGCAGTTCCATGGTAGCAGGTGCGGGGAGAGGAATAGTGCCGTGTTGACAGGTGGTAAAACCTGTACCAAGGGGGACTGGAGAGGAATACACTTCATCCAGTTTGAGATAATCAATCCCGATGGCTGTTCCCACGATATCAATGATGGAATCTACCGCACCCACTTCATGAAAGTGAACATGAGAAATATTTTTTTTGTGGACCCTAGATTCCGCCCTTGCCAAATTTTGGAATACGTTAATGCTTAGTTCCTTTACCTGTTTTTTGAGATGGCTTTTTGTGATGAGTCGCTTGATTTCAGTAAGGTTGCGATGCTGTTGTCCTTTTTTTGGTAAGCTTACTTCCACCCGGCAGCCTGTGATCTGCATCCTTTTCCCGGAAGAAAATTTTATTGCATAGGAACCGAGTGACAAATCATCAAGTTCTTTTTTGAGCAGCTTACGGGGGAGACCAAGATCAATCAGAGCAGCGAGCAGCATATCTCCACTAATACCAGAAAAACAATCAAGATAGGCGATCTTCATGTATATATCCTAGATTTTGTTAATGAGGCTTGCAATATAACCTGCTCCAAAGCCATTGTCAATATTAACTACGGCCACTCCTGAAGCACAGGTATTGAGCATAGAGAGTAGTGCCGCTATTCCTCCAAACCCTGTACCATAACCGGTACTGGTGGGTACAGCAATAACGGGTTTATCCACTAACCCCCCTATCACGCTGGGTAGTGCACCCTCCATTCCTGCCACTACGATTAAAACTAAAGCGGAAGTCAATTTATCCTTTCTTTCCACCAGACGATGGATGCCTGCTACTCCCACATCATAGAGATGATCAACCTTGTTGCCCATGATGGTGGCGGTAATCAGCGCTTCCTCTGCAACAGGGATATCAGAGGTGCCTGCCGATACTACCAGAATGGTTCCTTTCCCTGTCTTTAGTGTCTTTCCGGATGTGAGGGTCAAGGTACGGGATAGGGGATGATAGGTAATTTTAGGGATGGATTTTTTTATGGAAGCTGCTTTACGGGTATCAACCCGGGTAACTAAAATTGGTTGATTTTTGGTGAGCATTTTTTTGATTATAGTAGATATCTGGGAAGCAGTTTTGCCTTCTCCCCAAATTACCTCAGGGAATCCTTTACGTAAAGAGCGGTGATGATCCAAGGTGGCAAAACCAATATCTTCGAAGGGAAGGGTCTTCAATGTTTTTAGAGCAGTGTCTATAGAAACTTTTCCACATTGAACTCTTTCTAGTAAACGTTTTAAATCTTTAGGATTCATAGTGCTCCTCGTCTGAATTTTTAGTTGGCTTTTTCCGTTTTTCAACTTTAATCCTCACTTCACCAATAGAACGCTCGTCAGAGCTTACAATAGTAAAAGTGAGGTTATGGTGCTTTAAGGTTTCCCCTGGCTTTGGGATATGACCAAACTTTTCCAGGAGAAATCCCCCAAGGGTTTCAAAGTCCCCGTCAGGCAAGGAAAGTGGGAGGAGTTCACGGATTTGATCTACTTCCATACGGGCATTGATAAGATATCTGTTCCACCCGATCTTGCGGTATAATTTTTTATCAGTATCATATTCATCTTTGATTTCTCCCACGATCTCTTCCAGTATATCTTCTATGGTAATAATACCCACAGTTCCACCATATTCGTCAACCACAATTGTTAGATGGCTTCTCTTTTTTTGCATTTCAATCAACAGTTCATCAATGGGTTTAGATTCGGGTACATAGGGTACAGTGCGGATAAGAGGTGTAATGGATTGACCATTGTAAGGAAGGTCAAGAAGGTCATAGCTATTTATAATGCCAACTATGTTATCGATCCTCTCATGATAGACAGGAAGTCGTGAATAGCCTTTTTTCGAAATGATATCAATAACTTCCTTGGTGGTAGCCGTGTCTTCAACGGCCGCTACCTCAACCAGGGGAATCATGGCCTCTTTAACCAGGGTATGAGAAAAATCGAAGAGACGGTCGATCATGGTCAGTTCACCCTTGGTGAGGTCACTTCCCTTTTTGCTCATTTTAAGAATCAGCCTTAACTCTTCACGAGTAACAAAGGGTGTCTCTCCAGGTTTTTTAATGCCCAAGAGAAAAAAGATGATATGGGTTATCTTAGTCATGAGGATGACTATAGGATAGAAAAAGTAGGAAGATAACCAGACAGGGTAGGATACCCAGGGTGCGATGGTGGTAGCACGCTGTTGAAAAAGAGTTTTGGGGATAATTTCTCCAAAGATTAATAAAAGGGGTGCAAGAATGATGATTGCGTAAATTTCTCCCCTAGCCTCAAAAAAATGGAGGAAGAGGGAAGTGATTAGAATGGAGTTGGTTATTACCGAAAGATTGGTGCCGCAAAGAGTAGTCGCTAATAGTCTTTCACGGTTTTTGAGCAGCTGTAGTGTCATCTTTATCCTGGAGGGTGAAAGGTGAGGTTCTTTCCTGATTTTCTTCGCATTAGCTGATATGAGAGCTATTTCTGAGCCTGAGAAAAAGGCCTCTAGAACAAGGCATAAGAAGAAGATGGTGACATAAAATAGAATATCCATGCTAACTTTACTTCTCCTCCTTTAATTCTTCATCATACTCATCATAGATCTCACCAAATATTTCTTCTAATAAGTCTTCCATGGTAAATAGTCCTAGAACACTTCCGTTTTCATTAACTACCAGTGCAAGATGAATATTTCTTTCCTGAAATTCTCTGAACACTTCTTGTACATGTTTGTCTTTAGGGACAAGATATGGTGGGCGGATGATACTGGAGATAGGGGTACTGTCTGAGTTATGTTCATTTGTCAGAGTCAGGAGGTCCTTGATATTGAGTATGCCCACGATATTGTTCTTCTCATGTTTATAAATCGGTATGCGTGAAAAATGGTTATCTTTTACTTTTTTGATGATGTCGTCAATATCTGAATCATAGGGCAAGGTAAACATATCTGAACGGGGAGTCATGATGGAAGATACTACGGTATCCCCAAGTCTGAGAATCTTGTGGATCATTTCCCGTTCTTCCTTTTCAAGGATTCCTTCCTTATGTCCCACTTCAACTAATTCTTTGAATTCTTCTTCGAAAAAGATACTTTCTTCTCTTTTCTTTTGTTTGTCAAAGAGTGAAGCCATCCTATCCACCACACTTCTAATAACCCATCTAACAGGGAAAATGACTTTCGAGAATATGCTTATAGGTTTCGCAACCCACAGAGAAAATTTTCTGCTATTTGAGACTGCTATTGTTTTAGGAAGGACTTCTCCAAAAAGGAGGATGAGGGGAGTCATAATGGCTATTGCTATCCATTTTCCCTGATTACCGAAGAGGGAGATGCAAAGTGAAGCTGCAATCGCTGAAGCAGTAATGTTAATACATTCGTTTCCCACAAGAATAGAGATAAGGAGACGACGTGGTTTTTCTAATAGCTCGTGGATGAGAGGGGACTTGGGATGATTGGATTCCTTGAGTTGAAAAAGCTTAATGGAGCCCAGAGAAAAAAGCGCTGTCTCTGAGCCGGAAAAGAAGGCAGAAAAACAGAGGAGTACAAAAATAAGGATAATTTTAACTAAAAGTAAAAGTTCCAAGGTTTAATATAAATAGTTACTTAAAGTTTAGTGGTAAATAAAAATTTCTCAAAGCCCACGTTTAAAGCTCAGGTTTTTAGGGAGAGGAAAAATGGTCGTAGCCTTGATCATCTATGGGGTAAGATTTATGATTTTGATCCAGTATAACAAGTTCTTCAGAAGAGTTAACCTCTCCGATCTTATTGATGGGAACTCCCAGGGTTTGGCCTAATTTTAAAAGCTCTTTTTCCTTGTTTTGAGGTGAAGTGAAAAGGAGTTCATAATCTTCTCCCCCTTTAAGGGCGAAGTCTATTTTATTATGTTTTAATTTGCTTTGATATTGTTTGAACTCTTTTGACAAGGGAAGTTGGGGAATATAGATAGTAGCTCCTAGCTTACTGAGTGTGAGAATCCGTCTTAAGTCAATAAGGAGACCATCGCTAATGTCAATCATGGCAGAGGCTAATCGGTTTTCTGCTATACTTCTTCCTTCTTTAATTCTGGGATAGGGGGATAGGTGTCTGTAAGTCAGAGTATTATGAGAATAAGACCTGTTCATATTTTTATCCAATTCTAGGATGAAAAAACCTAGTGCAGCATCTCCCAATGTACCAGTCGCAAAGATGGAATCACCCACCTGTGCACCACTGCGTTTAAGAAGGTGATCAGGATTGGCTTCACCAAGCAAGGTGATATTGATCATCAGTTTGTCGGGTGAGGCGTTTGTATCTCCTCCTACAAGCTTAGTGTCAAATTTGTCTGCTAGATCTGTCATGCCACGATAGAGATCATCGATGAATTCTATCGGGAGATGAGGTGGTAGCGCTAAGGAGACTAGGAAGAAACGAGGAGTACCCCCCATAGCAGCAATATCGCTTAAATTGACAGCAAGAGATTTCCTGCCCAGTTGATAGCTATCGGTGAAATTGAGATTAAAATGAACGTCTT
>JAZFSJ010000048.1:0-6043 GCA_036446115.1 Thermodesulfobacteriota bacterium
CCGGAAATCAAAGATTCAAGGGAATTGATCACCCAGGGAAAATGCCCGGCTTGTGGTAGCCCTGTGGGTTCTGACGCGGTTGAATGCCCGGATTGCGGGCTGATGCTACTTATTATTGAAGCAGAAGACGTGAGTGAATAGGTGCATGAAAAATGAAGTCTGACTAATAAGGTGATTTTGGGGTTTAAACTGTCATTTTTTAGGGAAAAAATATGTCTAAGAATTTACTCGGGATTGTTGTTTTTAGATTGATTATACTCAAAATTTAAAATTAGGAGAAAAGTATATGTCAGAACAAAAGCTCAAAGGCACCCTCTACGAAGATCATGATGCGGTAAAACGCTTCCGTGATTTTGAAAACCGCTACCGTCAAGAGGTGAGTATAACCAAGGTAACAGAAGAGTGTCCATATGGACATACAGAAGGGGAAAAATATAAAGTCTCCAATTGCAATTATGACGGTCTTTGTGGTGCTTTGTATGCGTCACTACATAGCTCCATAGTGACGCTACACTACTGGGGTCATCTTCCATGGTCAGAGGAGCCGGATACCTATAGAAGCATGTGTCCGGAGATGAAGGTCCAGGTTGAGGTCAAACGCATGGAGCAAGAAAAACGAACCTTTTTAAAGACTCAGGCCCAGACAAAAAAGATGATTGGCAAAGGTTTCCCCGCTATAGATAAATACCGGGCCTTCATAGAGATTCTTGATGTTGACAAAGTATGTACATGGGGCCATAAGGAGGGACAGCGGTTTGAAATAGACCCGTTTAATGTGGGTGGTGTCTGCGGGTTTCTTTACAGCAAGGTCTATCCGTACCTCAACGTCTTACTTGCGGGAGTAACCCCCCCCTGGATACCGGAAGGAGAGCGTGTAATGTCTCAAGTCTGCCCTGATACGTATAACCAGACATCCTACCGCTTGATTGTGGAGGAAAGATAGCCTGCCGGGGATTTGGGCAACAGGCCAGATGACATTGATTCTAAAGCAACTTTAGCTTTTGCAGATAGCTTTCCACAACATCTCTTCCTTAAAATTTCTTTGGGTTATCCTAGATAAATTTTCCACATTTCTGCTTGACATAAATCACTTACTTGATAGTGTTACCCCTACAAAAGAATACTAAAGTTCATGAAAGGGGTGTTAAAATGATCAAGATTGATACAGAAAAGTGCACCGGGTGCGGGGGGTGTATCGATTTATGCCCCCAAATAGCCATTGCCATGATCGATGATGTGGTAACCGTGGATGAAGAGACCTGTAGTGAATGCAAGATTTGTGTTAAGGTCTGTCCCATGAGGGCGCCTCAAGAGGTTGAAAAATAAGGAAGCAATGCTTTTGCTTAAAATAATAAATGTAAATTGTGCCCCCATTTTTGATTGACACATAATTGATTATCCCCTATACCTACCCCATTAATTAATATACTAGGTTAGTATAAAGGGTTTTTAAACTGGAAAAAATGAAGGAGGAAAATTATGTCTGAGGAACGAGGAACTATTGAAAAAATGTTGTTACCAGTACCGTTTGAATTTTTTGACAGTCATGCACATCCCGGCCTTGAGAAAAAAGGTATTGCTGAGAGGCCGGGATGTTTTGATTTCTGGCAAGGCAATACAGTGGTTGCCAGAAGCTTAATGGGTGCACGGGCCTGTCTGGGTGACCCTAATCCCACTAAAATCATCACCAAACCGGAAGAATGCCCGGATATGAGTCCAGAGGTATTTGTGAAGATTATGGATGAAAACAATGTGGAGGGCATGTGCCTCCAGTGCATTCGCGGAATTACTGATCCCTATCCGGGCAATAAAGAGGGGTGGAAGTATCATGTGCCGAACGAGTACGTAAAAAAAGAGTTTATTGATGCTTTCCCGGGACGCTTTACCGCAGTGGGTGGTGTACATGCCCGCTTTGGAAAACAGGCAGCGGTTGAGATGATTATCTCTGCCCACGAGTGTGGATTCCCGGGGATTAAATTCCATCCGCCTACATCCGGGTATCCCAACAACCCTGACCTCTATCCCGCCTATGAAAAGATGGTGGAACTGGGTATGCACCTGCAGGTACATACCGGCCAGGAAGAGCTTCCCGGCACCAGGTCTAAATACCAGCATCCCGTCTATCTTGATGATGTTGGTATGGACTTTCCCGATCTTAAGATCCTGCAGCTCCACTGCGGGCTTTTCAACAACCCCATGCAGGGCCTCTGGAACGTGATGAAGTTTGACAATATGTACACGGATATTACCGTTCCACATCCCACACTCATGCGGTTTAAATATTACTGGGATATGGATCATATGCGTTTCTTGGAATTCTTTATGCCTGATAAGGTCTTTTACGGCACAGACTTCCCGCTTACCATGCCTGTGTACAAAGCAATGATAGACAATGTAATGAACATGCCCCTTTCCATGGAATTCAAGCATAAACTCATGGGTAATAACTTCAGGAAGTTCGTCGGCTGGAAGAGTAAAGAATAGTGATAGACAGGATATTTTTTAGATAAGAAAAAAGGATAAGATTCTTTACTAATCACAAGGAGGAAAGGAGGAAAGCGATGGAAATTTTAATAGTTTTTATAATAATGCTTGTAGTTTTAATCGGTTTTGCCTTTGGGTTGTACAAGTATAAAAACCGAAGCCCAAAGCCTGACTATTTGGAATATTATAAGACACAGGACAAAGTGCCAGAGGGTAAGGTGGGAGTCTTTGCAACATCCCTGATCATGACAGAAGAGCACGACCACCCTTTTTGGTACAACATCGCTTACAAAGTTTTTACCCAGGTAATCCCCTGGCCGTTCAGGCTGTTTGCCTTTCAAGACAACGGAGTGGCGCTTATGGATCCTGCTCATACTCATGCACGAAAGGAGTTTACGCCAACCCGCTTAGTGGATCCTTTTGGCAGGGAACGGGACAGTGACGGGTTTCCCTGGATGGACAAATACAAAAAGGGTGAGCTTACCTGGGTGCCACCTTCCAGAATGCTTTATCTTGATCACGGATACTTTCTCTATAAGGGACGTAAAAGCGGAGAACCCACTATTGTCGGCAAAATGGCCAACTACTCGAGACTCTACTACTATGGCTGCGGTATTGTTCAGAAGAAGTGCCCCCACTGGAAAGGAAGTTTTGAGATAATAGACGGTGCTTTTGACCGTCTGAAGCAAAAATATCCTGATGTGGAATTTCTGGCTGAGACAGCGCTCTTCCACTACGAATCGAGGGAAAAGCTTCGTAGGCTGCTTGATGCCGGCTGCGATACCATTGTGATTTCCGCTCCCATGACAATATACTCGCACTTTGAAGAGTTCAATTCAAGTTTTCGTCACAGCTTTGAGCACATAGAAGAGTGGAAAAAGGAGCATCCGGGGAAAAAGATTAAGGTGATCTTTGCTCCTCAGATGGGGGATTTCCAGCCCATGCGTCAGGCATTTCTTGAGATGTTAAAGGACAGGTTAGACACTATCCCTGAAGGCGCGGATGTTACGGTTGCGGTGACGGTTCACGGCATGCCCTGGGATAGCTTTAAGTGGGAGGCATGGCTGCAACTTGCACCGGCATACCGGGATAAACTGTTTGAGGAATGTAAAGAGCTGTTGAAGAAATATAAATTCGGAAGGACGAACACGGTAGTCTGTCAAGACGAGTTTTCCGATCCCATCTGGGATCCCAAGGAGAAATATCTTTCCACCAACCGGGCCTACTGGGCTGCGATAAACGATGGATATGATTATGCGATTGGACTTCCCATAGAATTTCTTGTGGAGAACACGGATACCATGATGCATCATGCCATGAAATGCTATGAAAATTTTGACCAGTATGACATAGACGAACCCATCGATTACCCTGACTGGTCTGTTCCCTACACCAGGGAGATGATCCAGGGGAAGACCCATGTTATTTATAATGGTCTTCCCGTGGGTAAATATCAGAAGCATGTGATTGAGGCCCTATCCCAGTCGATTGATTCGGTGTTGTCGAAAAGGAAATAGGAATTTCAGACTTATGAAGATAGTATCAGTTATAGGCAGTCCGCACGGAATGAAGGGGACTACCGGTCCTATTGTTAATGACGTGATGGAAGCTGCAAAAGATGCAGGGGCTAGAACTGAGATAATCTCCCTTGCGGATAATTCAGTTCAGCCCTGCAGGGGTTGTCAGACATGCTCAAAAACCGGCCAGTGTGTGATAGACGATGACTTTGGTAATATTAAAAAGGCCCTGCTTGAGGCAGATGGAATTATCCTGGCAAGTCCCAATTATATGCACAACGTCAGTGGACAGATGAAGGCCTTTTTAGACCGCTGCTTTGGCCTGTGCCACTGTCAGATGCTTAAAGGTAAATATGGTGCAGTGGTAGTTTCTTCAGGGGGGCCTGAATTAGAAATGGTCGAGAAATATCTTATGCACGTTCTGGATATATTTGGTTGCTGGAGGGTAGGTACTATTTGTGCTGTAGAATTACAACTCATGGATGAAGATGAACGGGTAAAAATCAAGCAGGAGGCTTATAATCTTGGAGACAGAATGGTGAAAGCCATCAAAGACAAGGAAATATTTCCCGAACAGGAACAAGCACTTCAGATGTTTTTTGAGGGGATGGCAATGGTAGTAGAAATGAAAAAAGAGGAGTGGCCTTTTGAATATGAATACTGGAAGTCTCACTGGGGGATGTAAGATTTCTTACTGCGGAATGCAGATTTCGGATTAACACAACGCACTGTTTTGTGTGCTCTCTAATAATATGCGAGTAGTTACTATAGAGACTAAATTGTAATCTAGGGGGTTGTAATGACGGATTTAAAATACATTTCCAAGATTTTGGTAGAAAAAGGTAAGGTTCGGGGAAAACCTGTTGCCATCAGCCTGTTCCGGGACAGCATCCCTGATGGATACGAGCCGATAGAAAGCGAGCCCTGTACAGTTATACGCCATGCTATGGACGAGGGCAAAAAGGTCTATTTTGATGCGGAACACCAAGACTGCATGGTGGGTGCATATCATGCGGGTATGGTGCCGGGGAAGAAAGAAATTATTTCCGGTGAGTATCTATCAACGACCAGCAACTTTTTTACTTACGAGGGGGCTGCCCGTTTGAAGTCGGGTACCCGCAATCTTCCTCCGGGGATGGTTAAGGCAATAGGGGCTGCACCCCTTGATGAGGTGCCAGACGGGGTAACTATAGACTGGATTGTAGTTGTCTGCAATCCCTATAACGCCAATCTCATTGCCGGCTGTAGAGTTATCCAGGATGGTATTACACCCCTCGGAGGATTTGGAACCTCTCTATGCGGTGAGCTTTTTTCCACTCCCTGGCATGAGAAAAATGTGGTGGTTACCTTCGGTGACTTTGGAGGGAGGATGTTTAACAGGATTAAACAGGACCAGCTTTTTCTGGTTATCCCGATTGAATTTGTTGACAACCTGCCGAAACTCCTGGTGGATATTCAAATTGATACTAAAGCTAACCTGGGATTTACCAAACCACCGAATTCAAAGTTCTGGCGGAAGCGCGATAAGGATAAGAAAACGGGTGAAGGTGAAGATAATGCAGAAAAATCTTCAGCTCCTTTTAATATGGAGTGGGATGAAGAGTCCCGTGCGCTCATTTTGAAGGCGCCTGAGGGTATCATTGAATTTGCAGTGGATAATGTAGAACAGTTTGCCCGGGCCCGGGGCTATGAGAAAATCACTAAAAAGGTAGTTTATGAACAGATGGAGGATGCGGGGTTGGACCCCGAAGGGATGTTTCCTGACTAGTAGTTTTTTAATGGAGTGGGGGAATCAAATCTGCGTCTTCATGGTGTAATAGCTAGAAGGAGGATTGTATGAGCAAAAACAAAGAATATGCACAAAAGTTTAAGGAAATGGGGTATGAAAAGAAGGTGATTGCTTTTAAAAATCTTGATGAAATGCCGGAAAATGCTGAACCTTATGGAGATGCGATATCTTTCCACTGTGCAATCGCAGCAGAGCCCTGGGAAGAAGGACGAAAACCCTTTTATATTACCAACGAGAATGTCCTTTGCGGAGG
>JAZFSJ010000049.1:0-12043 GCA_036446115.1 Thermodesulfobacteriota bacterium
TTAAAGGCAGAAGGACTAAAGAGGGCACAGAGAGGAGAAAACATTCAGTTATCTAATTTATTTACATTCAAGAATTCTCTTTGTCCTCTGTGGTTAAATTTTTCAATACATAAGAGGAGACTACAATGACAAGAAAAGAGATTAGAGTAGACATAGACAAATGTACAGGATGCCGTCACTGCGAAACGGCCTGTTCCCTGAAACACAGTGAAGAGGGTGTAGTCAACCCAAAACAATCACGGATAAGAGTATTTTCTGATTTTGATAGGGAGATAGCACACCCTATTATCTCCGGACCTTATACCGATGCCAAGTGCACCTCACGCTACAATGTCATACTGCATGAAAAAGAGTATGAAAGTTGTTTGCTGTGTCGTGCTGCCTGCCCTACCCGCCCCTTCTTCTTTGAACCTGGTACAGAGATACCCCTAAAGTGTGACCTTTGTGGCGAGCCTCCTGATCCAAGCTGTGTGAAAGTATGCGTCCATGGAGCTCTTAAACTTGTTGAAGTTGAAGTGGAGGATGAAGCTGAATCCGCCTAGTTTGACGCCCTGGATTTCTGCATATTATTGCAAATAAAGGAATCTTTTAATGCTGGATTTTTCACCTAACAAATGGAGTGCTGGAGTGGTGGAGTAATGGAATATTGTTTTGTAAAAGAATATAAATTGAATCATTAATTATAAATTATTCTTAGCTCCTTTAGAAAAACTTGGTAGGTCTACTAATCAACTCTCTCCAATATTTTTCTAAATAGGTTAACTCATCGTTCCAACACTCCATTATTCCACTATTCCATATGTCTGATATAAACCGACGATCAATAGAAACTTCATATCGTCAATAAGTTTCAGATATAAAAAGATGTTAATCCCATGTCAGAAGAATTAGAAAGGCTAGCCTATATTTTAAGGGATCCTCTTTTCCCCTGTATTCAGTGTGGCAAATGTACGGGGGGATGTCCCATCTCCGTTATATCCCCACATTTTAATATCAGAAGGCTTCTATACGATATTCTCAATTCTGAAGGGGAGGATATTGCTCGTAAAAAAGAGATGCTCTGGGACTGCTCCACCTGTACTACCTGTGTTACACGCTGCCCCAAAGAGGTAGATCCCGCTGATCTGGTAATCAGCATGCGCAGTGTTCTGGTAGAAGACGGTCAGGTGCCACCTAAAATCAGGGACGTCTTAAAAAGCATTTCAATCCGTGGCAACCCCTGGAACATCGGCCAGGAAAAGAGATCCGAGTGGGCAGAAGGATTAGAGATTAAAAGTATTGCTGATGCCGAAGTCCTCTACTATGTGGGCTGTACTCCAGCCTTCGATCCCAGGCTACAAAAAATAGCAAAGGCGCTGGCTCACACCCTTAATAAAGCAGGAGTTAACTTTGGCACCCTGGGTAATGATGAGGTCTGTTGTGGAAATGAAATACGCCGTATGGGAGACATCTGGTCATTCGATGCTTTAAAAGAGATGAATATGGAAATGTTCAAACAGTTTCCCATAAAGCAGATCATAACTACATCACCCCACTGTTACAATACCTTCAAAAATGAGTATGAAGAGCTCGATTGTGAAGTAAACCACTATACCCAGATCATTGCCGACTTGATCAAGCAGAAGAAACTTACTTTCTCAAAAATAATTGAAAAGACGGTTACCTATCATGACCCCTGCTTTTTAGGAAGGCAAAATCAAATCTTTGATGAGCCAAGGGCAATTTTAAAAAGCATTCCTTCCTTAAATTTTGTTGAAATGGACAGGGTAAGAGAACGCACCCTTTGCTGTGAAGGTGGTGGGGGAAGGATGTGGATAGAGGCTTATGAAACAATGGAACGCACCGCTACCATCCGCGTTCAAGAAGCGCTTGATTGTGGTGCAGAGATCCTTGCAACTGCGTGTCCCTTCTGCCTCTTAACCTTAGAGGATGCGGTAAAAAGCAAAGACCTTGAAGATAAAATCCAGGTACTCGATATCATTGAAATAGTATCCCAGGCGATCGAATAGGAAGTAATTAATGAGCAAAACACGAGTCGGCGTTTATATCTGCCACTGTGGTGTAAATATCAAGTCTACCGTTGATGTCGCAACACTTACCCAGTTTGCATCAACTCTGCCTCATGTGGCAGTCGCCAAAGACTACATTTATCTCTGCTCTGATCCCGGGCAAGAGCTGATCAAAAATGATATCAAAGAGTTTAAACTTAACCGTATTGTAGTGGCTGCCTGTTCGCCGCGGATGCATGAACCCACTTTTAGGAAGGTGTTAAGGAATGCCGGTATCAACCCCTACTGTCTTGAATTAGCCAATATCCGTGAACACTGCAGCTGGGTTCATGAAGACGGTAAAAAGGCAACACAGAAGGCAAAAAGCATCCTTGCAGCCACCGTAGCCAAAGCCAGCTTGCTTGAGCCTTTAGAGGAAAAAGAGGTTGATGTAATACCCACTGCGCTCGTTTTAGGCGGTGGGATTGCAGGTATCCAGGCGGCCCTCGACATCGCTGATACCGGTTTTAAAGTTTACCTGGTTGAAAAAGAACCCAGCATCGGCGGTCATATGATGCAGCTTGATAAGACTTTTCCCACCCTTGATTGCTCCGCCTGCATCCTCACACCCAAGATGTCTGATGTGGGCAACCACCCCAATATAGAGCTTCTCACCTACTCTGAGATTTCCGAGGTAAAGGGTTATGTAGGGAATTTTAAAGTCACCATTAAAAAGAAACCCCGATACATTTTAGAAGATAAGTGTAACGGCTGCGGTATTTGCATCTCTTACTGCCCGGTTGAGATGCCCGATCCTTTTAACCTGAATCTCTCCAAAACCAAATGTCTCTATATCCCTTTTCCCCAGGCTGTTCCTGCCTGCTTTGTAATTGACCCTAATTACTGCAGATACACTTTGAGGAGAGAATGCAAACAGTGTGAACCTGTGTGTAAAGACTTACAGGCCGTAGACCTAAAACAAAAAGAGCAATTTATGGAAGTTGATGTAGGCACCATCATTGTAGCTACCGGATTTGACACATTTGATCCCAATTTAAAACCTGAACTGGGATATGGTTTATATCCCAATGTAATAACCGGTTTAGAGTTTGAGAGATTATCTTCTGCCTCCGGTCCTACCACCGGAGATGTTATGATTAACGGCAAAAAGCCAAAGAATGTGGTTTTTGTCCACTGTGTAGGCTCCAGAGATAAATCCATCGGCAATGAGTACTGCTCAAGGGTGTGCTGCATGTACACGGCAAAGCAGGCTCACCTGATCAAGGAGAAGATACCTGATGCCAAAGTCACCGTATTCTACATTGACATGAGGGCATTTGGTAAAGGGTTTGAAGAATTCTACGATCGGGTAAAACAGGAAGGCGTTTTCTATAGACGGGGGAATGTCTCAGAGGTATACAAAAGGGGCGATAATTTAATCGTCAGGGCAGAAGACACCTTGATGGGACAGCTTATAGAAGAGGAGGCAGATCTGGTGGTGCTGGCTGTGGGCATGGTTCCCCGGACAGACAGTGACGCGGTTTCCAATCTCCTAAAGCTCTCCCAGTCCTCAGATAAGTTTTTATTAGAAGCTCATCCCAAGTTACGCCCTGTTGATACCGCCAGTGACGGGATTTTTCTCGCTGGATGTTGTCAGGGTCCTAAAGACATCCCTGATACTGTTGCCCAGGCAAGTGCAGCAGCAGCAAAGGCCTGCATCCCCCTCTCCCAGGGAAAGGTCAAAACAGAGGCCATGGTATCCCAAGTAGCTGAACAACTTTGCCGGGGATGTGGCTTCTGTGTAGAGGCATGTCCCTATGAGGCCATTGAACTTAAGAGCATAGAACGCTTGGGACAGACGGTAGAAATTGCTTCAGTTAATGAAGTCCTTTGTAAAGGCTGTGGGGCGTGTGCGGCAGCTTGCCTCTCCGGCGCTATTCAACAAAATTCATTCACCGATGAACAGTTGCTCTCCATGATAGCATCTTTAGGTGAATCCTATGAGTAAATTTGAACCTAACATTGTCGCATTTTTATGTAACTGGTGCTCATATGCGGGCGCGGATCTTACCGGTACGACTCGCACCCACTATCCTCCCAATGTCAAGGTAATCCGCGTTATGTGTACGGGAAGAGTAAATCCTCTTTTTGTGGTGCAGGCTCTAAGACAAGGTGCCGATGGGGTACTCATATCGGGGTGTCATCCCGGTGAATGTCACTACCTTAAGGGAAACTATCTTGCGAGGCGAAGGTTCCTTCTCATGAAAAATCTGCTTGAATTCATCGGTATAAATCCTGAGAGGATCAGAATGAGCTGGGTCTCTGCCTCAGAAGGGAAGAAGTTTGCAGATGTCATCACTGAAGTCACGCAAGAGATTAAAAAGATAGGTCCTCTTAAGCATTTTAAAAGAGAAATTTTATGAACATCCAAAAACTTAAGGACGAAGCGAAAAGGGCCCTAGGCCGCAAGGAAGTCAAATATTTAATTGGCTATCAGAAGGGAAGCTACGGTTTCAGGGTCTCTCCGGTTTTCCTCGAAAGTAAGGAAGAACTCGATCTTCTCACCTTTTCTCCGCTTTGCACCATAAGTCTTCCAAATTATCTTACGCTTGAAGCAGATCTCATACAGCCAAAAGATGCAAAAAAGGCAAAGGCCACAAAGATAGCCCTCTTTGCAAGAGGGTGTGACTCCCGTGCACTCAACCAGATCATGGCAGAAAAAGGGATACCGCGTGACAAACTCTATATCATAGGAATTCCCTGCAATGGGGTAATTGATTTAAAAAAGATTGAGACAAGATTTCCCGGGGTAATTGACCTCGCAGAGGTGGTTGAAGAAAATGGAAAGTATAGTATCACCATTAATAATCAATCCCATGAAGTCCCTAAAGAGGAACTAATAGCAGATACCTGTAAAGTCTGCCAATACCCTACCCCGCTTATCTCCAATAAACTCCTGGGAGACAAGGTAGAAGGTTCCCCCGCTAACTATGATGACATTCAATCTTTAGAAGAACAGTCACCTGAAGAAAAGTGGGATTTCTGGCAGGAGCACTTTGAGCGCTGTATTAGGTGCTATGCATGTAAAAATTCCTGCCCCCTCTGTTACTGTGAGGGCTGCATCTTGGATAAGCTGAATCCACAATGGATTAGACGCTCAGTCGATACCTCCGAAAATCTTTTATTCCACATCACCCGCGCCTTTCACCTTGCGGGAAGATGTATTAGCTGTGGCGAGTGTGAGCGGGTCTGTCCCATGGACATTCCTCTCATGAAATTAAACAAAAAAATGGAAAAGGACGTGAAAGAACTGTTTGACTATGAAGCGGGGAAAGATCACGAATCAAAACCACTCCTTACTACCTTCAATCTAGAAGACCCGGATGATTTTGTTTTATAGGCTTAAAAAATGAATTCGTTTATATTACAAAAAGACAAATTACAGGATTTCTTAGACTCACTTCATGAATGCCAGATTTGGGCGCCTGTTAAAAGAGGGACTGCCACTACTTTTGAGCTCACCAAAGACCTTAAAGATATATCTCTGGATTTAAAAAAACAGGTAGTAGTTTCAAAAAGTGCCATCTTTCCCCAAACAGAACCACTTTTCACCTTTGATAGAAACGGAACACCAAAGGAAACTGATTTAGCTGAACCAAGAGATACCATTGTCCTTGGTATCCGTCCCTGTGATGCCCGAAGTTTTAATCTTCTGGATCCCGTGTTTAAAGGAGATTTCTCAGATCCCTACTACCTTAAGAGACGAAATAACACTGTATTAATCGGGATAGCCTGCAATGATCCATTCCTGAATTGTTTCTGCACCTCAATAGGGGGTAACCCCTTTTCACAAGAAGGGCTTGATCTGCTTTTTACCGAGTTTGACGGTGCGTTTTATATTGAAGTCATTACTGAAAAAGGCAAGCAGTTAATTGACATCACCCCTTCCTTATATACTCCTGCTACCGCAGAAGATACCAAACAAAAAGAAGGACTGGCAAATGCCTCTGAAGGTAGGGTTAAACGACAGATAGATAGTAATGGCTTACCCGAAAAGCTCTCAGGTATTTTTGAACACCCTATCTGGAAGCAGTTTGCCTCAAAGTGTATTGGATGCGGAATCTGCACCTATTCCTGTCCTACCTGCTATTGCTTCGATATGCAGGATGAAACAACCGCCAAGAAAGGCAGGCGGGTGAGAATCTGGGACTCCTGTATGTTTTCCGAATACACCCTTCATGCTTCTGGTCACAACCCCAGACAAAACAGAAACGACCGTTTAAGAAACAGGATCTATCATAAATTCAAATTTAATATCGATAATCATGGAGTGGCAAGTTGTGTGGGGTGTGGAAGATGTATCACTCTCTGCCCGGTTAACGTAGATCTTATTGAGAACCTTACCGCCATAAGGAAAATTAACTTGTAAAAAGTCATCTAGACGACACAGTAAAAAGCTCCAGATGCAAGGCGCGCAAATCTTTTGGAATGAGGCGTACTTAGAGGTACGTCGGAATGACTAAAGATGAAGCGCAACGCAGCAGATGGACTTTTTACGAAGTCGTCAAGGAATTAGAATGAAAAACCCTTATATTCCTGAACTAGCTACTATCTCAGATATAAGAGACGAGGTCTTAGGAGAAAGGCCTATTAGGACCTTTAAAGTAACCCTTCAAGACGGCCGCGACTTCAACCAACAGCCAGGGCAATGTGCCATGTTAGGTATTCTCGGCATCGGAGAAAGCATGATCTCCATT
Source organism: Thermodesulfobacteriota bacterium (assembly GCA_036446115.1). Taxonomy (GTDB): domain Bacteria; phylum Desulfobacterota; class WTBG01; order WTBG01; family WTBG01; genus JAZFSJ01. Next base: position 6,746 of record JAZFSJ010000049.1, read on the forward strand.
GCCTCATCACCTACTAAAAAAGGATATCTTGAATTTAGTATCATGAAAATGGGGAAGGTTACCTCAGCACTCCATGCATCTGATCCGGGTGATACCATCTCCATAAGAGGTCCTTATGGAAATGGATTCCCTATCAATGAGTGGAAAGGCAAAAATATTTTAACTATTGGTGGAGGAATCGGCCAGGCACCTTTAAGACCAATCATTCAGTATATCCTGGATAACAGGGGTGATTTCGGGCAATTAGATATTATCTACGGCGCCCGTACCTCAAATGACCTCTGTTTTAAGGATGAGCTCTTCGAATTAGAAAAGCGCGATGATGTAAATGTTCATCTTTCGATTGATGTAGAGGAACCGGGCTGGACCAGATTCGTGGGCTTTGTCCCCGATAATCTTCTTGGGGTAAAACCCTCCCCAGAAAACACCATCGCTATAACCTGTGGACCGGTGGTGATGATTAATTACGTAATCAAAAACCTTCTTGAGTTGGGTTTTACTGATCAGCAAATATTTACTACTTTGGAAAACAGGATGAAATGCGGTATCGGAAAGTGTGGGAGGTGCAATGTGGGACACCTCTATGTTTGCAAAGATGGCCCCGTCTTCTCATATGCTACGTTAAAGAACCTTCCTGAATTTTTATCCTCCCACTAATATACGCACTCATTATCCCTTTTTGCCTTGTTTTACTTGATTCTCTGTTTCCTCTATGATAAAAATCTTTCACGCTTACACTTTATATTAAAACGGAGGATTATGATGAAGGTAATTGCTTTTATGGGAAGCCCCCGCAAGAATGGAAATACTGAAATCCTGGTTGATCATTTCCTGGAAGGGGCAAAAAGTAAGGGGGCCGATACAGAAAAGATACGCCTCTACGATTGTACCATTAATTCCTGCCAGGGTTGTTATAGAAATTGCTGGTTAGGACCAGGCGATTGTACTCGCTTCCAGGATGATATGAACCAGCTTATCTCTAAAATGATATCGAGTGATCTTATTTTATTTGCTTCCCCTGTCTATATGGCAAATTATACCGCACAGCTCACAGCCTTTTTTGAACGATGTATCCCCGTACACCATGTTGACCTGGAAAACAATAAAATTGTTGAGAATCAGCTGGAAGGCAAAAACGCAGTGATTGCTCTGGTCCACGATTCACCCAATCCATCAACTGCCGATATTCCATTTATGGCATTTGAACACGTTTTGGGAAAAACCTTCCAGATGAATGTCGTAGGTAAGATCCATGTGCCTGGTGTTCGTGATAAAGGAGATATCAAAGGCAAAGAGAAGTCTTTAAAGGAAGCCTACCAACTGGCTGAAAAGCTTTCTACCACTTAAGTCATCACAATGATTTTGCTTAAACTAGATGCCAGCTATTAAAAACAAACTATCAAAAAATGATATATATCAGCCCTACTTTACCATCAATATGAGTAGTGCGCTGAACAAACCTGCAAAAATCAATGGCAGTTATAAAAAGATCTCATACCCTAAAATTGGCATTTATAATGGTCCTGGTGCCTCCCATTCCTGGCTCTGGTTTGTTGAAATACTGGATGCAATGGGTTTCTGGGACATTGAATTTCTGGATGATCAAAATATAAAAAATGATGGACTTAACCGCTTACAGGTTTTGTTAGTATCAGGGGGGGATACCTTCGCCATTGCTGAAAGTCTGGGTAAAGAAGGGGCAGAAAGATTAAAATCTTTCTTGGATGGGGGAGGTCTTTACATTGGAAGCTGTGCGGGTGCCTATCTCCCCCTTAAATCTTCACTTTCTCCACTTAACCTCTTTAACTTTGCCTCAGTAAAAATCAGCAACCTCACTAAAACCCTCCCCAAACCAGTTTCCCTCCCTGAGAAATTCTGTACCTCTTACGGATGCAATTACGTATTTCACCCTGTAAGGGAAGAAGTTAAGATTAGCTTATCGGGCTTTCCTTCTTCCAATCGAAATGGAGAGTTAGTAGTCCCCATCTATGGTGGGCCTTCATTCCTGCCTTCAGAAGATGCTAAAACTATCGCATCTTATACAGGATTCACTAAAAAAACCCTCTTTTTAACTGATCGAAAATTGGCACATGATACTTTAATTGACAAATCAGCCGTTGTTACTAAGAAACTAGGGAATGGTCAATTGTTCCTCTTAGGTCCTCATTTAGAACATCCCCATTACCCAAAGGGTAATATACTCATTGCTGAAATGATTTATCAAGGAATGTCTGAACTCCAGGATAGTGGAAAGCTTTCAATGCTATCGGATGAAAATACCAAAGTTAATAATTTCTATACCCTTTTGCGAAAAATAAAATCTGAAGTGAGTAATTCGAGGATAGTAGCCCTGGCGCTTGAGAGAACCCCTATAACCTGGCTCATCGGTCAAAAGGTTTATGAACCTGTTAAGATAAGAACGTTCTTGGAAATGGTGTGGTCACGTTTTCCCTCCATTGAGCATGTGAATTTGAATATTGAAGAAGACACATTGCTTAGTTTGAAAAGATCTTTTCAGGAAATAACCCAACTACTGAGAGATATAAAAAGTAAAATCGATAGAGGGCACGATACAACAGATAATGCATCCTATCTATTTACTGTTATTAAAAGTAGTTGCGCAGATTTTCTTAGTATTTACTTTAACAATAGACTTTTTTCTCACGCCACCGGCAAAACCCAGCATAACTAATTTTTGAAAGGGAACGAAATGAATCTCATGGGAAAAATATTTTTGTTTGTTTTAGGAATTCTTCTCCTTTTTAACCTCAGTGCATCTGCCCGTGAAGATTACGGAGCAATAACTGAGCAAGACTGTGAAGTCTGTCATCTGGACAGCTATTATCCGGGAGGTGATTTCTTTGAGGCAGAGGATAACTATAAATGGAAGGTATTCTGGGCAATGACGGCTCTTGCAGCAATTATCTTCCTGGTAGGCATGACAAACAATTTTATGCTGTGGAGATTGGGCAAAAGTTCAAGCTTAAGGGGAAAGCTAAAGTGGGGTCCTGTCTTGAAGTCTATCATAACTGAGGTAATCCTGGAGAAGAGAATCCTTAAAACCAGCTTTATCAGATGGTCTGTGTTTTTCGGGATCTCAATGGGATTTATCTTTCTCTTCATTGTCTTTTTAGCATTTATCTCCCTTAAACTATCCACTGGCCTTGATTTTATCGAACCCTCTTCACTGCACTTGACCCTCGATCTATTGCTTGACCTTTTTGGGGTACTCATCATGATTGGTATTTTTATGGCAATTGTAAGGAGGTATGTTCTTAAGTCAGCTCAAATGGAAAATCTCACCCAGGATACCGTCGCACTTATCTTTATCTTTCTAATTATTCTTAGCGGCTTCCTGCTGGAAGGATTTCGCTGCGCGACCCTCCCTACAAGCGCAGCAATCAAATTCTCCTTTATGGGAAGCATCATTGGATCATGGCTGAAAAATTTTGAACTTCCCTGGACTGTGTATCATTTCTATCTTTGGATCTTTCATGGTCTTATATCAGTTATCTTTATTGCCTACATTCCCTTTGGTAAGATTCGTCACTTCATCGCCTGTCCCCTATCTATTGCCGCGACGGCATCAGATGAAGCAAATGTGAATCAGGAGTAGACTAATTATTTCACAAAGTAAAAAGGATATAAAATGAGTGAACAAGAAGAAAAAAAAGCAGAAGAAGAGAAAAAAGACACGGAACCGACAGACAACAAGAAGCTCATCGTAGACAACCTGAGTCCCAGACAAATTATAGAGCTTGACGCCTGTACCCGCTGCGGAGAGTGCTTAGAGTGGTGTCCTGTTTATAATCAGGATGAACGAGAAGGGGTAACCCCACGCGCTAAGGCAACACGGTTCAAAAAAATACTTTCTTCACAATATGGGTTGTTTCGGGCAGATAGCCTATTAGGTAAAATCTTCAGGAAAAAGAAAGTGTCTAAAGAAGAATTGAACCAGTTCGCCGCTGATCTATATGAGTGCAGTACCTGTCGACAGTGTCATTTTGTCTGTCCATCTCAAATTGATACCGTTGAACTATGGGAAGGGATTCGCAGATCTCTGGTAGATGCAGGATATGGCCCCTTGGAACAGCAGAAAAATCTCATACAAAGTGTAAAATCCTATGATAATCCCTGGGGACAACCCAGAAGTTCACGCGCCAGATGGGCGAAGGTTGCTAAAAGACAAAAGAAGATTGCAAAAGAACCAAAAGACATTAACCGACATAAAGCAGAAGTCCTCTATTTCATTGGCTGTACCGGTTCCTATGATGTTAACGTAGAGCAGGTTGCTATCAACACGGTAATAATCTTAGATGCTGCTGGAGTTGATTATGGTATTCTCGGGGCAAAGGAAAGATGCTGTGGAAGCGTTTTACTCAGGATGGGTGACAGAGAGTACGAACGTATTGCAAACGATAACATTAAACAGTTAAACGGGCTGGGCATTAAAACTATGGTCACCTCATGTGCCGGTTGTTTTAAAACCATAAAACACGACTACCCCAAAACAGGAAAGCTCAATTTTGAAGTGAAACACACTTTGGAGTTTATTATCGATCTCATTCAATCGGGCCAATTAAAACTGAAAAACGATCTTAATATGAAAGTGACCTACCACGATCCTTGCCACTTAGGAAGGCACAGCGGTATATATGATGCCCCCAGAAAACTTCTTAAAATGATACCCGGGGTTGAGCTTATAGAAATGGAGAGAAGCAGGGAAAACTCCCGCTGCTGTGGTGCGGGCGGTGGCTTAAAAGCAGGTTATCCCGATATACAAAATCAAATCTCTCAAACCAGGATCAAAGAAGCTGAAGCAACCGGTGCAACCGAACTTGTCTCTGCATGTCCTTTCTGCTATCAAGGACTTCAGGTCGGCATCCAGGCATCAGATTCCAAACTCACCATGAGAGACATCACTGAACTCGTAAGTATGGCAATTGAAGATACGTCATAGCCCTATCTTGACATAATGCCATTTTAATGGACACACTTCTTGATGAAAATAGTTGATGCGTAGTACTAGATACTAGATACTAATAGCATCCAGAATCTTTGCAATTCCCCTGAGCACTTCCATGATCATAGAACTTTCAGGAAAAAGAACACTTATATTATTTTTTTTCTTCACCATGCTCCTCTCCTCCTGTGCTCTCAATAATCAAGAGAGCACTCCGATACGACTGGCATATCTTCAAAGTGATCTTCATCATCTGCCAGCCTTTGTTGCCCTAGAAAAAGGCTTTTTTAAGCAGGAGGGACTTTCAGTTGAGGTTGCCGGTATTTTTAAGGCAG